>NZ_JALPKN010000183.1 GCF_023630195.1 Actinotalea sp. C106
GAGCGCGGGGCCGACCCGCGCGGCGACGCCCAGTGGTACGCCGAGGGCCTCGCGGCCGGGACGGACCCCCACGGCCCCGGCCGATGGCCCCGCCTCTCCGAGCACGCGCAGGCCAAGGTCGAGGCCGCCTCCCTGGCCCTGGTGCTCGACCTCACGCGGCCCTGGCTGTGGGAGGGGCTGGCCCCGCTGGTGCAGGAGCAGCTCGTCGACTACCTCGCCGAGGCCGTCGGGGACGACACCTACCCGCGGATCAACTGGGTGTGGTTCCGGCTCGTGGTGCAGACCTTCCTGCGCTCGGTGGGCGCGTCGCACTCCCTGACGGAGATGCAGGAGGACCTCGCCACCCACGACAGGTTCGTCCGCGAGGACGGCTGGTTGGCCGACGGGGATCAGCGCGCCTTCGACCACTACACCGGGTGGGCCCTGCACCTGTACCCGACCCTGTGGGCCCGGATGCGCGGTGCCGAGGACCTCGCCGCCCCGCGCCGCGAGCGCGACGTGCAGCTCCTGGACCGCTACCTGCGCGACGCGCTCACCCTGGTCGGCGCCGACGGCTCACCGCTCCTGCAGGGCCGTTCGCTGACCTACCGCTTCGCGGCCGCGGCGCCGTTCTGGGTCGGCGCGATGGCCGAGGTGCCCTCCTCCTCCCTCGGGGAGCTGCGGCGCGCCGCCTCGGGGGTGGTGGCGCACTTCGTCGACCACGGCGCCCCCGACCACCGCGGCCTGCTCACCCAGGGCTGGCACCACGAGTGGCCCGCGATCTCGCAGACCTACACCGGCCCCGGCTCGCCCTACTGGGCCAGCAAGGGCCTCCTCGGCCTCGCCCTGCCGGCCGACCACCCCGCCTGGACCGCCGTCGAGGAGCCCCTGCCCGTCGAGCGCGAGGACCAGGTGCGGGCCGTGCGCGCCCCGGGCTGGATCCTCAGCAGCACCCGGGCCGACGGCGTGGTGCGCGTGGTCAACCACGGCACCGACCACGCCCAGGAGGGCGACGTGGTCGGCGACGCCCCGCTGTACGCCCGGCTCGGGTACTCGACGGCGACGAGCCCGCTCACCGACGCCGCGAGCAAGGCCTCGCCGTCGGACCAGAGCGCCGTCCTGGTGGACGAGGCGGGGCGGGCCACGCACCGGGCGGGGTGGCGGGCCCTGGGCGCCCGCGTCGACGCGACCGAGGGGCAGGTCCCGGTCGGGGTCGCCGCCTCGACCGCACGGGTGCGGTGGCTCGAGCCCGATCCCGAGCCGCGGGACCACGGTTCCGGGCTGACCGGCACCGTGACCGAGGCGGGCACCCTCACGACCGTCTCCCTGGTCCGCGGACCGTGGGAGGTGCGGCTGTGCCGGGTCGACCGGCTCGCCACGGGCATCGACCCCGAGGCGTTGCGCCTGCGCCTGAGCGGATGGCCGACGGTTCCCGGGGACGGGCTGCACTCCGCCGTCCTCCCCCTGCTCGGCACCGCCCGCACGGGCAGCACCCACCATGCGGCGGGGAGCATGCTCGGGCCTGCCGCGGAGGTGCCCTGGGTCGAGACGTCGGTTCGCCCGGGGGCCTGGGTCGCGGCCCTCGTGACCCTCGAGCAACCGACCCGGGCCCCGGGGCCGACGCGGAGCCCACGGCCCAGCGCGACCCTCGAGCTCTCGGCAGCAGGCCGCACCGCTGACGTGCGCTGGCCGGACGGCGAACGGACCCACACCGCCCTGCCCTGACCCCCGACCCTGCACGCGCCCTCCGGCCCGGGCTGTGCGCTTCTCGACCCTGACCGCGGTCTGCGACGCCCTCGGCTGCGAGCCTGGGGACCTCTTCAGCCTCGCCCCGGAGTCGCGCGGCTAGGCCTGGGGCGGAGCGGCGCAGCCGGTCAGTGGTCGACCCCGTCGATGCCGAGCACCATCACCGCGGTCATGACGGCGCCCTCGCGGCGGGCCTGCTCGACGACGGTGCCGACCTGGGCGAACGGTCCTTCGACGAGCACGGGGCGTCCGGCCGAGGCGTCCCCCGACCACTCGAGGTCCGCCGCGGCGGCCGGGGAGAACGGCACGCCGTCGGGCATGCGGACCACGCCAGCCGCGCGGACCTGCGGGTCCTCGACGGGGCGAGCGACCACCGAGCGGACCACCGAGAGGCGTTCGACGGTGCGGGCGAGCAGTCGCGCCCGCCGGGTGGTCGCGCAGAAGGTCACCGCGATGCTGCCGACGTCCCCGTCCACGCCCCCGGTCGCCAGGGAGGTGAAGCTGACGCCACGGGTGGAGAAGACGCTGCTCAGGGCCGTGAGGGTGCCGGGACGGTCGTCGCCGCGGATCAGGGCCACCCAGCGCTGCTCCGGTTCGGGACCGGTGCTGGCCTCGGCCGGCACCTCGGCGCCGGGGCTCATGCGGGCACCTCGCGGCCCAGGCCCCACGGCTGGAGCCCGGCGTCGATGCGCTGCTCGCACTCGGTGAGCCGGGCGAGCTCGTCGGGGGCGGGCTCATCGAGCAGCACCCGGGTCCACCCCTCGGGGCCGAGCACCACGGGGGCGCCGATCACCCCGTGCAGCGGCGTCCCGCCGAGGGACACCTCCCCCGCGAGGGCCACCTGCCCCGCGACGACGATCTCGCGCCCGTCCAGCACCGTGTCGACGAGGTCGACGGTCGCGTTGGCGGTGCCGGTCGCGGTCTTCGCGCCGCTCTGGTGGGTCATCCACGGCCGGGCGACGGCCCGCACGTCAGGGGGCCAGGTGTCGATGAGGTCGAAGGCCGCGCCGATGTCCTGCGCGGCGAGGTCGAGCAGCTCGGTCTGCGCGTGGGCCACCTCGTCACCGAAGTGCGCGAGGGAGCGTCCGCGCCGCAGCCCGTCCACGGCCCGACGGCGCTCCTCGGGGTCCAGCCCGCTGATCCGCACGGTCGACCACAGCGGGACCATGTCGGCGCCGTGCTGGCCCGCGACGAACCCGCCGATGCGGTGCCGCCGCAGGCCGAGGGAGACGGCGATCTCGCGGCGGAAGCGCAGGGTGTCCAGCCAGGCCCCCATGCCGATCACGCGATGCCGACCGAGCTCGCGCGCCATGACCGCGACGCCCAGCTCGACCGGGTTGGAGACCACCACCACGACCTCGTGCCCGGACCCGTGCTCGGCCAGGGCTCGCGCGTAGGAGGCGAAGACGGCGTGGTTGTCGGCCGCGAGCGCGGCGCGGTCGGTGGGTGCCCCTGTGGTCGCGGGGGCGGTGCGGCCCGCCGTGAGGATCACCACGTCGGCCACGACCTCCTCGGGGCTGAGCGCGACGTCGATCAGGGGGGCGTGCTCGTCGAAGGCGTCGACGAGGTCCTCGCGAAGGCCGTAGACCGCGCGGCCCGAGGCCCCGCCGGGGCGGCCGACCAGCTGCAGGCGCGAGGCCCGGGGCAGCACCCGCCGCTCGATGAGCTGGGTGCACACCTGTCGCCCCACGTCACCTGTCGCCCCCAGCACCGCTACGTCCACCTGATGAGACTAGCCGCGGGAGATGTCGGGGAGATTGCCCGCTGTCAGGGGGCGTCGACGAGCCCGCGCTGCCACGCCACGATCCGGTCGACCGCCTCGTCGATCTCCTCGGGGGTGCACGCGAAGGACAGCCGCACCCAGTGCGTGCCGTCGACCCCGTCGAAGTCCGTCCCGGGGGTCATCGCGACCCCGGCCTCATCGAGGAGCCGGGCGCACCAGATGACGGCGTCGAGCCCGGAGGCGGCGATGTCGGCGTAGAGGTAGAAGGCTCCGTCGGGCGGGGCCACACGGCCCCAGCCGAGCTCGGGCAGCCGCTCGAGCAGCACCGCACGGGTGGCCGCGTACCGGGCGACGTCGGCCTCGGCCGAGGCGTACCCCTCGGGGCTGAAGGCCGCGAGGGCCGCGTGCTGGGCCAGGGCCGGCGGGCACAGGGCCACGTTGCCCGCGAGGGCGTCGACCGGGCCGCGCAGGTCCTCGGGCAGGACGAGCCACCCGAGCCGCCACCCGGTCATCGCCCAGTACTTGGAGAACGAGGAGACGACGACGGCGCCCCGGTCCAGGTGGTGCGCGGCCGTGGCCTGCTGGGTGGCCGCGTCGCGGTAGGTGATGCCGTGGTAGATCTCGTCGCTGATCAGCCGCACGCCGTGGGCCGCGCACCAGTCGGCGAGGGCGGTCAGCCCCGCGGCGTCGACCATGGTGCCCGTCGGGTTGGCGGGGCTGGCCAGGACCAGGCCGGCGAGGGGTGCCTGGGCGTGGGCCCGCTCGAGGTGCTCGACCGTCGGCTGGTAGCGGGACTCCGGCCCGCAGGCCAGCTCGACGACCTCGCAGCCGAGCGAGGCGAGGATGTTCTTGTAGGCCGGGTAGCCGGGCCGGGCGAGGGCCACCCGGTCGCCCGGGTCGAAGGCCGCGAGGAAGGTCAGCAGGAAGCCGCCCGAGGACCCGGTGGTCACGGCCACCTGCTCAGGGGCGAGGTCCACGCCGTACCAGCGGCCGTAGTGCTCGGCGATCCCCCGGCGCAGGGCCGGGATGCCGAGGGCCTCGGTGTAGCCGTGGTCCCCCGCGGCGAGCAGCTCACGGGCCCGCTCGCGCACCACCGCCGAGGCGCCGCCCGAGGGCTGCCCCGCGCACAGGTTGATGATCGACTCCCCCGCGTCCCGCCGGGCGTTGGCGGCCGCGAGCACCTCCATCACCGCGAAGGGCGGGACCTGCGCCCGGGCCGAGACCTTCATCCCCGGGGCGTCCCGTCGGCGGCCTCGGCAGGCGGCACTCCCTCGAGGGCGCGACGCACGTGGTCGACGATGCCGTCGGCCGCGGCCACCACCTCGCTCATCGTGACCTCGAAGCCCTCGTCATCCCCGTACCAGGGGTCGTCGACGTCGAGGAGGTGCTCGGGGCCCTCGGTCGGCGCTGCGGGGTCGAAGCTCCGGAACATCTGGACGCGGTCCTCGAGGGCGACATCACCTCGGGCCAGCCGTCGCAAGGCCTTCGCGTGGGAGGAGGTCATCGCCAGCACGAGGTCGCGCGAGGCGAGGTCGACCGCGCTCACCTGGCGTGCGCTGTGGTTCCCGGCCTCGAACCCGTGCCCGGTCAGCACCGCGAGGGCTCGCGGGTCGATCGGGTTGCCGTGCTCCTCGCTGCTGATGCCCGTCGAGTCCACCTCCACCTGGTCCCCCAGGCCTGCGGCCTCGAACCGGGCGCGCAGCACCACCTCGGCCATCGGTGACCGGCAGATGTTGCCGGTGCAGACGGTCATGACCTTGTACACGGACGGACCTCCGGGGTGGGGCGGGATGAAGGGCTCGCGGCGAGGCGCGCGGCCCTCAGGCCAGCATGCTGCGGAGCATCCACGCGGTCTTCTCGTGGACCTCGAGCCGACGGGTGAGCAGGTCGGTCGAGACCTGGTCCGGAGCTCCCTCGGCCACGGGCAGCGCCTCGCGGATGGTGCGGGCGGTGGCCTCGTGGGCGGCGACCAGGCGGGCGACCATCTCGCGGGCCTCGGGCTGGTCGGTGTCCTCACCGAGCACGGACAGCTCGGTGAACTCGCGGTACGTGCCGGGGGCCGGGGCGCCCAGGGCGCGGATGCGCTCGGCGATCTCGTCGACCGCGAGGGCGAGCTCGGTGTACTCCTCCTCGAACATCGCGTGCAGCGAGTGGAACATCGGGCCGACGACGTTCCAGTGGTAGCTGTGCGTCTTGAGGTAGAGCGTGTAGGAGTCGGCCAGCACCTTCGACAGGCCGTGGACGATCTGGCCCCGCTGCTCGTCAGGGATGCCGATGTCGACAGGGATGCTCATGGGACTCCTCCGGATGTGGGGAGGCGTGGTTGACGCCGTCCTCGCCACCGTACCGGCGCCGTGGGACACGCGAGGGGCGAGCGGGGACCCGTCGTCGCGCCGCTGGGCTCGGAGCAGATCGGCCTGGCGCGTCCGGGCATGGAACAGCCCGTGGGCTGCCGGTCAGGGGGATCGGCGTGCCGTGCTGGACGGGGCACGGCGCCCACGGGCTGCGGTGACTGCCGTGGTCTCGCTGCCGCAGGAGCGGTTCGGGACCGGTGCAATCCGTCCGAGCTGATCGGGCGACTAGCGGACAGTCACCTCACGCGTCCAAGAAGAAATCATGTTCTGGACCACCTCCTTTCCCGTGTCCGACGACGGTACGACGGCGTCCCGCGCCTGCCAAGAGGTTTTCTCGACCGGTTCTCGCGGCCTCGTCGCGGCACCCGGCTGCGTCCCCCCGGGGCACCGGCCTAGGGTTGGGGCCCGTCCGTCCTGCCCGAAAGGCGTCATGCGCTCCTCGACCACCGGTGCCGCCCTGCTCTGCCTCGCGCTGAGCGGTGGCCTCCTGCTCGGCTGCACCCCGGACCAGGGACCCGACGACGAGACGCCCGACCCCACACCCACGCCGTCCCCCGATCCTGTGCGCACCGCGGAGCTGAGCCTGCCCGAGGACGCCACCGTGGTCCTCGAGGGCCCCGGGCCCGATGAGCTCGCGGCCGCCACGAGCAGCGCGCTGTACGCCTCGGCCCCCGTCGCGGTCGTCGCGCCCGCCCAGGACGAGGCGGCCCAGCTGCGCGGCGCCTC
>NZ_JALPKN010000184.1 GCF_023630195.1 Actinotalea sp. C106
GCTGAGCTCGGCGAACGGCACGCGGCGACCGTGGCCGCGGCAGGCCCCGACGTCGAGGCCAGGATCGAGGCCCTCGCGGCAGCCCTCGCCCAGGACGGCTACGCGGCCTCGGCCCGTCCGGTCCCCGGTGGCCGCGCGATCCAGCTCTGCCAGGGACACTGCCCCGTGCAGGACGTCGCCGCGCAGTTCCCGCAGCTGTGCGAGGCGGAGACGAAGGTCTTCTCCGACCTGCTCGGCGTGCACGTCCAACGCCTGTCGACGCTCGCCAGCGGCGGGCACGTCTGCACCACCCACATCCCCACGACCACCTCACCCGTACGAGCAGCATCCGACCGTCCCGCAGCAGCGGAGACCGTGGAGGGAACACCATGACCGCACCCACAGAGGCACGCACCGACGAGGAGATCATCGACTCGATCGGTGGCTACGGCTACGGATGGCACGACTCCGACGCGGCGGGGATGTCCGCCCAGCGGGGCCTGTCCGAAGCGGTCGTGCGCAACATCTCCTCGCTCAAGAGCGAGCCCGAGTGGATGCTCAAGACGCGCCTGAAGTCCCTGCGGCTCTTCGACAAGAAGCCCATGCCGAACTGGGGCTCGGACCTGTCGGGCATCGACTTCGACAACATCAAGTACTTCGTGCGGTCCACCGAGAAGCAGGCCACCAGCTGGGAGGACCTGCCCGAGGACATCAAGAACACCTACGACCGGCTCGGCATCCCCGAGGCCGAGAAGCAGCGCCTCGTCGCGGGCGTCGCGGCCCAGTACGAGTCCGAGGTGGTCTACCACCAGATCCAGGAGAGCCTCGAGGAGCAGGGCGTCATCTTCGTGGACACCGACACGGGTCTGCGTGAGTACCCCGAGATCTTCGAGCAGTACTTCGGCTCGGTCATCCCTCCCGGGGACAACAAGTTCGCGGCCCTGAACACGGCCGTCTGGTCGGGGGGCTCGTTCATCTACGTGCCGCCGGGCGTCCACGTCGACATCCCGCTGCAGGCCTACTTCCGGATCAACACCGAGAACATGGGCCAGTTCGAGCGGACCCTGATCATCGCCGACGAGGGCTCCTACGTGCACTACGTCGAGGGCTGCACGGCGCCGATCTACTCGAGCGACTCCCTGCACTCGGCCGTGGTCGAGATCATCGTCAAGAAGAACGCCCGGGTCCGGTACACGACGATCCAGAACTGGTCGAACAACGTGTACAACCTGGTCACCAAGCGGGCGACCGCGGCCGAGGGCGCGACCATGGAGTGGGTCGACGGCAACATCGGCTCCAAGGTCACGATGAAGTACCCGGCGATCTACCTCATGGGGGAGCACGCCAAGGGCGAGACCCTGTCGATCGCCTTCGCGGGCGAGGGGCAGCACCAGGACGCGGGGGCCAAGATGGTCCACGCCGCGCCGCACACGTCCTCGTCGATCATCTCCAAGTCGGTGGCACGAGGCGGGGGACGCACCTCCTACCGCGGTCTGGTCCAGGTGCTCGAGGGGGCCGAGCACTCGGCCTCGAACGTGCTGTGCGACGCACTCCTGGTCGACCAGATCTCGCGCTCGGACACCTACCCCTACGTGGACGTCCGCGAGGACGACGTGTCCATGGGCCACGAGGCGACGGTCTCTCGCGTGAGCGAGGACCAGCTCTTCTACCTGATGTCCCGCGGCATGGAGGAGACCGAGGCCATGGCCATGATCGTGCGCGGCTTCGTCGAGCCGATCGCGCGTGAGCTGCCGATGGAGTACGCCCTCGAGCTGAACCGGCTCATCGAGCTGCAGATGGAAGGCTCGGTCGGCTGATGACCGTGCCCCACGACGACACCACGACCACGGGAGAGGCTCCGTCCACGCCGATGAGCACTGATCTGTCCACCGACCACAGCCGGGCCGTCGCCGACGGTGCCCACACCCACGGGCGCGGCGGCACCCCCCAGTCCTCCCGGGGCGCCCGGGCGACCTCCTTCGAGCTCGCCGACTTCCCCGTGCCCACCGGGCGCGAGGAGGAGTGGCGCTTCTCCCCGGTCGGTCGGCTCGCCCCGCTGCTCGACGCCGAGGGCACCGGCCTGCCGGGGCCCGGCCCGCAGGTGACCGTCGTCGAGGCCCCCGAGGTCATGGTCGAGATCGTCGGTCGCGACGACGCACGGCTCGGCACCGCGGGGCGCCCGGGCGACCGGACGGCAGCGACCGCGTGGAGCTCCTTCCGCGAGGCCACGGTCGTGACGATCCCCGAGCAGACCGTCGCCTCGGCCGCGACCAGCATCCGGGTCGAGGGGGCCACGGGGGACACCGCGCCCTCGGCCGCGCACCTGCTGATCCACGCCAAGGCCCTGAGCGAGTCGGTGGTGGTCGTCGACCACGTCGGGTCGGCCACCCTCACCGAGACGGTCGAGGTCGTCGCCGAGGACGGGGCGCACGTCACCCTCGTCTCGATCCAGGACTGGGAGCCCGGCTCGGTCCACGCGGCCGCGCACCGGATCCGTCTGGGGCGCGACGCCCACGTCAAGCACATCGTCGTGACCCTGGGCGGCGACGTCGTCCGGGTCACCCCTGACGCGGAGTTCACCGGCGAGGGTGGCGACGTCGAGATGCTCGGTCTGTACTTCGCCGACGCGGACCAGCACCAGGAGCACCGGTTGTTCGTCGACCACGCCGTGGCCTCGTGCCGGTCGCGGGTGACCTACAAGGGCGCCCTGCAGGGTGCCGGGGCTCACACCGTGTGGGTCGGCGACGTGCTCATCCGTGCGGCAGCCGAGGGCACCGACACCTACGAGCTCAACCGGAACCTCGTCCTGTCGGACGGGGCCCGCGCGGACTCGGTGCCGAACCTGGAGATCGAGACCGGGATCATCGAGGGGGCCGGCCACGCCTCGGCCACCGGACGCTTCGACGACGAGCAGCTGTTCTACCTGCGCTCGCGCGGCATCCCCGAGAGCGACGCCCGACGCCTCGTGGTGCGCGGCTTCTTCGCCGAGCTCATCCAGCAGATCGGCGTGCCGGCCATCGAGGAGCGCCTCATCGGCGCCATCGAGGCCGAGCTCGAGAAGAGCATGAGCGAGCTCGAGGCGGTCGCGACGGTGCCCGCATGAGCGCCCAGCTCGCCTGCATGATCGACGACGTGGCGCCCGGGACGGCGCTGCGGGTCGAGCTCGAGGGCCCGAACGGCCCGGTCGAGGTCGCCGTCGCCCGTGACTCGGACGGGACGGTGCACGCCGTCTCGGACATCTGCTCGCACGGGCAGGTCTCGCTGTCCGACGGCGAGGTGGAGGACTGCACCATCGAGTGCTGGCTCCACGGCTCGACCTTCGACCTGCGGACGGGCGCCGCCCTGGCCCTGCCCGCGACCCGGCCCGTGCCGGTCTACCCCGTGACCATCGACGGCGAGCGCGTGCTCGTGGACGTCGACACCACCGTGAACGCCTGAGGAGAACCATGTCCACTCTCGAGATCAGTGACCTGCACGTCAGCGTCGAGACCAAGGAGGGCCCCAAGCCCATCCTGCGCGGGGTCGACCTGACCGTCGCGAGCGGCGAGACCCACGCCATCATGGGCCCCAACGGCTCGGGCAAGTCGACCCTCGCCTACTCGATCGCCGGTCACCCGAAGTACCAGATCACCTCGGGGTCGGTGCACCTCGACGGCCAGGACGTCCTCGCCATGAGCGTCGACGAGCGCGCCCGGGCGGGGATGTTCCTCGCGATGCAGTACCCGGTCGAGGTGCCCGGCGTGAGCGTCTCCAACTTCCTGCGCACCGCCAAGACCGCCATCAGCGGCGAGGCCCCGGCCCTGCGGCACTGGGTCAAGGACGTGCGCACGGCCATGGAGAACCTTCGGATGGACTCGACCTTCGCCGAGCGGAACGTCAACGAGGGCTTCTCCGGCGGGGAGAAGAAGCGCCACGAGATCCTTCAGATGGAGCTGCTCAACCCCAAGTTCGCGATCCTCGACGAGACCGATTCGGGCCTCGACGTCGACGCGCTGCGGGTCGTCTCCGAGGGTGTCAACCGGGTCAAGGCCAGCGGTGAGGTGGGCGTGCTGCTCATCACGCACTACACGCGGATCCTTCGCTACATCCAGCCGGACTTCGTGCACGTCTTCGTCGACGGGCGGATCGCCGAGGAGGGCGGGCCCGAGCTCGCCGACCGTCTCGAGGCCGAGGGCTACGACCGCTTCTTGACGACCTCCGCCTGAGCCCGCGCCCTGAAGGGAGCACCATGACTGCCGTCCTCGAGCCGCAGGCCTCGGCGCCGCGACCGGAGCTCACGGCGGCCGAGCTGACGGCCGTCCGTGCGGACTTCCCGCTCCTCGCACGCACCGTGCGCGGTGGGCGGCCGCTGGTGTACCTCGACTCCGGGGCCACCTCGCAGAAGCCCGACGTCGTCCTGGACGCCGAGCAGGACTTCTACACCCAGCGGAATGCCGCCGTGCACCGCGGGGCCCACCAGCTCGCCGAGGAGGCCACCGAGGCCTACGAGCAGGCCCGGGTCGAGGTCGCCGCTCTCGTGGGCGCCCAGGCCGAGGAGATCGTCTGGGTGCCCAACGCGACCGCAGGCATCAACCTCGTCGCGTACGCGTTCTCCAACGCCACGGCCGGCCGCGGAGGGCAGGCAGCCCGGCGCTTCGTGCTCGCCCCGGGGGACGAGATCGTCGTGACCGAGGCCGAGCACCACGCCAACCTCGTCCCGTGGCAGGAGCTGTGCGCCCGCACGGGGGCCACGCTGCGGTGGATCGGTGTGCATGACGACGGACGCCTGCGCACCGAGGACCTCGCGACGGTCGTGACCGAGCGGACCAAGGTGCTCGCCTTCACGCATGCCTCGAACGTGACCGGGGCCGTGACCGACGTCGCAGCTTTCGTCCGGCGCGCGCGCGAGGTCGGGGCGCTGACGGTGCTCGACGCCTGCCAGAGCGTCCCGCACCTGCCGGTGGACCTGGCGGCTCTCGGCGTCGACCTCGCCGCGTTCTCGGGGCACAAGATGCTCGGCCCCACCGGAGTCGGCGCGCTCTACGGCCGGCGCGAGGTGCTCGAGGCCATGCCGCCCGTCACCACGGGTGGGTCGATGGTCGAGGTCGTGACCATGGAGACGACCACCTACGCGCCCCCGCCGCAGCGGTTCGAGGCGGGCTCGCAGATGGTCGCCCAGGCCGTGGGCATGGGGGCAGCTGCCCGCTACCTGCGCGAGCTCGGCATGGAGGCGGTCGCTGCCCACGAGACCCGGATCGCCGGGCTGCTGCTCGAGGCCGTGACGCGCGTTCCCGGGGTGCGGGTGCTCGGCCCCCTGGACACCCGAGACCGCCTCGCGGCGGTGTCCTTCGTGGTCGACGGGGTGCACGCCCACGACGTCGGCCAGGTGCTCGACGACGCGGGGGTCGCGGTCCGGGTGGGGCACCACTGCGCGCAGCCCCTGCACCGTCGGCTGGGGGTCGCGGCGAGCGCGCGTGCCTCGGCCGCGGTCTACACGACGGACCAGGAGGTCGAGGCCTTCGCCGAGGCCCTCGGGGCCGTCCGTCCGTTCTTCGGCCTCACCGACGGAGGTGCCGCATGAGCTCGATGGAGCAGCTGTACCAGCAGCTCATCCTCGACCACGCCAAGTCCCCCCACGGCAAGGGCCTCACCGAGGGGCACGCGGCCGAGTCCTTCCAGGTGAACCCGACCTGCGGGGACGAGGTCCGGCTGCGCGTGCACTTGACCGAGGCCGCCGACCCGGCGCAGATCGACCGCGTGAGCTGGGAAGGGCAGGGCTGCTCGATCTCCCAGGCCTCGATCTCCGTGATGAGCGAGCTCGTCGACGGGGTCCCCGTCACCGAGGCCGAGGTGCTCGGGGAGACCTTCCGCGCGCTGATGCGGGCCCGGGGCGAGGGGCTCGAGGAGGAGGCCGAGGACCGGCTCGGCGACGCGACGGCCTTCACCGGCGTCGCGCGCTACCCCGCACGGATCAAGTGCGCCCTGCTGGGATGGGCCGCCCTGCGCGACGCCCTGGCCCAGTCCGGGGCGTTGGACCTGCCCGGCCAGGAGAGCTCCCCTGCGCCTGCCCAGCCCGTTCCCGCGGCGTCGGGCGGCACCGACCCCGCCACCCCTCAGGAGGACCACGCATGACCACCACGACCCCACCCACCGCGGCCGACGTCGAGGAGGCCCTGCGCGACGTCATCGATCCCGAGCTCGGGATCAACGTCGTCGACCTGGGCCTCATCTACGGGGTCGCCCTCGACCCCAACAACCACGCCGTGATCGACATGACCCTCACCTCGGCGGCCTGCCCGCTGACCGACGTCATCGAGGACCAGGCCGGCCAGGCCCTCGACGGGCTGGTCGACGGCTTCCGGATCAACTGGGTGTGGATGCCGCCATGGGGCCCCGAGAAGATCACCGACGACGGTCGCGAGCAGCTGCGCGCTCTGGGCTTCAACATCTGAGACCCGGGCGGGTCGAGCAGCTCAGTCGCCGACCCCTCGCGCCGTGAGCGCCTCGCCCGTGCTGCGCGCACGGGCCACCGCCCGGACCGCGGCGGGGGCGAGGACGGCCCGAGGGTC
>NZ_JALPKN010000185.1 GCF_023630195.1 Actinotalea sp. C106
CCCTCGACGACCTCAAGCCCGGCGAGCCCCGCGACGTAGTCCAGGACCTGGTTGGCCAGGCCGGCGTACCCGCTGCCCAGCCCGGCCTGACCGCGCTCGGTCGCGACGTAGCGCCGGGCGGGGCGGCCACGGCGCACGGGCTGCGAGGAGGGAGAGAGGTGGACGGCGATCTGCCCGGCCTCCTCGAGGGCGGCGACGTGGCGCCGGGCACCGGCCGCCGTGAGGTCCAGGCTGCTGGCCAGCTCGACCACCGAGACGGGGCCGGACTCGACGACCAGCCGCAGCACGCGGTGCCGGGTCGAGGTCTCGTGCGGGTCGCCGACGGGGATCGTGGCCTGCTTGGCTGCGATGCTCACGTTCCACCTCCTGGCTCTCGGGACCGGCTCCGACCGCACCGCACGGGGCGGGTCGTCTCGTGCGGTGACTCGTCTCGTCCGGCGACGCTCCGGGGAGCTCGTCACGGGACGGCACGGGTGCCGCTGATATAGGCAACATCCTTGTTGCCGAATTACTTCCCCGCAACGTAGGCAGACCTCACCACCCGGCCGGCCCGCTCGGGACGTGCCCCGGATCCCCCGACCCCGTCCGAGCACCTAGACTCGGCGCTCGTGCCTGCGACCACCCCTGCCTCGACCGGCGAGCCCGCCGTGCGTGTCACCGGCCTGACCAAGCGGTATCGCCGGGTCGAGGCCGTGCGGGGCCTGGACCTGGCCGCCCCGTGCGGCCGGATCACGGCTCTCCTCGGTCCCAACGGCGCAGGCAAGACGACGACCGTCGAGTGCTGCGAGGGGCTCCGGCGCCCCGACACCGGCACCGTGCGGGTCCTGGGCCTGGACCCGGTGCGTGACGCGCAGGCCCTGCGCCCGAGGGTCGGCGTCATGCTCCAGGACGGCGGCCTGCCCAGCACGGTGCCCGCCCTCGAGGCCCTGGAACACGTCTCCCGGATGTATGCCCGCCCTCGCGACGTCGGTGAGCTCGCCGACCGACTGGGACTCAGCAGCTTCGCGCGGACGCCGGTCCGGCGTCTCTCCGGCGGCCAGCGCCAGCGGCTGGCCCTGGCGACGGCGGTCGTCGGGCGACCGGCGGTGGTCTTCCTCGACGAGCCTTCCGCGGGCCTGGACCCCCAGGCCCGCCTCGCCGTCTGGCAGCTGGTGCGTGACCTGCGCACCGAGGGGGTCTCCGTGGTGGTGACGACGCACCAGATGGCCGAGGCCGAGGCCCTTGCCGACCACGTCGTGGTGGTCGACCACGGACAGGCCATCGCCTCGGGCACGGTCGACTCCCTCGTCGGGGGCGACGGGAGCATGCGCGTGAGCGTCCAGCACCTCGACCCCCACCATGTCGAGCGCTCCGACGGCGAGCTCGCCCAGCACCTCACCGTCGCCCTGGGGCGCTCGGGGCACGAGCACTCGGTCACCACCAGCTCCCTCGCGGGCACCCTCGAGGTGCACGGGGCACCCGGGCCGGAGCTCGTCCACGCGGTCACCGGCTGGGCCCGGGACCAGGGCGTCCTGATCACCTCGCTCACCACGGGGCGGCGCACCCTCGAGGACGTCTTCCTCGATCTCACCGGACGGAGCCTGCGATGAGCCTGCCCGTGGACGTGCCGGCCGAGCCGGGCGCTGCCGTGCCGCCCGAGCAGCGGGCCGCCCCGCTCGCGCGACGGGTCGCGGCGCAGGCCAGGATCGAGATGCGCACGGTCCTGCGCAACGGTGAGCAGCTCGTCATCACCCTCGTGCTGCCGGTGCTCCTGCTCGTGGGGCTCACCCGCACCTCCCTGGTCGACCTCGGCACCGAGGACCGGATCGGCCTCGTCGCCCCCGGTGTCCTGGCCCTCGCGGTGATGTCCACGGCCTTCACCTCGCAGGCCATCGCCACCGGGTTCGACCGCCGCAACGGCGTGCTCCGGCTCATGGCGACGACCCCGCTCGGCCGCAGCGGTCTGCTCGCGGGCAAGGTCCTGGGCATCGCCGGGATCCAGCTGCTGCAGATGGCCGTCCTCGTCGCGGTCTCCCTCGTGCTCGGCTGGTCCCCGTCGCTCGGCGGCGTGCCCGGTGCCCTGCTCGTGGTCGTGCTGGGGACGGCCGCCTTCACCTCCCTGGCCCTGCTCGTGGCAGGGACCCTGCGCGCCGAGGCCGTGCTCGCCGTCGCCAACCTGCTCTGGGTGCTGCTCCTGGCCGGCGGAGCGGTCCTCCTGCCTGCCTCCCTGCTCCCTGCACCCCTGGCCGAGCTGGCGGTCCTGCTGCCCTCGGGCGCCCTGGGTGAGGCCCTGCGCACGGTGCTGGCCGAGGGGACGGTGCCTCTCGTCCCGGTCGGTGTGCTGAGCGCATGGACGGTGCTGCTCGGCGGCGCCGCAGTCCGCTTCTTCCGGTGGCACTGACCAGCGCCCGGACACCCCCGGCGTCATGACCTCGGTCCGAGGCGGATACCGTGGAGGGGTGAGCAGCACCGTGCCTGCGCCGGCACCGACCGGCCGTCCCCGACCGCCTCGAGACGCCGCCGAGGCGGCTGGCCCGCCGCGGAGCGCGGCCCGACGTCGCGGCGCCCCGTCGTACCGATGGGCGCGACGGATCCTGTGGGCGAACCTCGTCGCGCAGATCGGCATCGTCGTGACCGGTGGGGTGGTGCGTCTCACCGGGTCAGGCCTCGGCTGCTCGACGTGGCCGCAGTGCGAGCCGGGGCAGTTCGCGCCCGTGATGCACGCCGAGCTCGGCTGGCACCCGGTCATCGAGTTCGGCAACAGGACCCTCACGGGCGTCCTCGGGCTGCTGGCCCTGGCCACGGCCTGGATCGTGTGGCGAGAGCGGCACCGGGCGCGACCGTACCGGGTGCTCGGCCTGGTGCCCCTCGTCGGCGTCCTGGTGCAGGCCGTCGTCGGCGGGATCACCGTGCTCGTCGAGCTCCATCCGGCCTTCGTCGGGGTGCACTTCATCCTCTCGATGGTCCTGATCGCCGCATCGGCCGTCCTGCTGCGACGCCACGCCGAGGGGGACGGCCCGCCCCAGCGGCGCGTCACGACCCGGACCTGGCGGCTCGCCGTGAGCCTCATCCCCCTGACGGCCCTGATGATCGCCCTCGGGGTGGTGGTCACCGGCGCGGGCCCGCACTCGGGTGACCTGGAGATCGCCCAGCGGCTGACCCTCGACCCGGTGGCTGTCTCGCGGTTGCACGCCGCGGCGGTCTGGGTCTACGTCGCCGTCCTGGCCCTCGTCGTGGCCGCGATCCACCGCGACCGCGCACCCGCGACGGCCCGACGCGCGGCGTGGGTCCTGGTAGGTGTGACGCTCGCCCAGGGGATCATCGGGTACGTCCAGTTCTTCACCGGTCTGCCCGAGGTGCTCGTGGCGGCCCACATGCTCGGTGCCTCGCTCCTCGTCCTCGCCCAGGGCAACCAGCTCCTCGCGCTGCGCGACCGCCCGGTGGATCACGACGGCGCGGCCGCGGCACGGAGCTGACGCGCGCCCCCTCAGGCAGGCGGGCAGCGAAGCAGGACGGTCGCCGTCCGACGGCGTCAGTCCTCTGCGGTCCTCTCCGGCAGCGCCGCGTCAGCCGGGCGCAGACCTGACCAGCCCCGCGCCCTGGCCGCCGTCGCGGCCAGCACCCCCACCACCGTCGAGGGGTTGCGGACCCGCCCGGCGAGAACCGCCTCGACGACCTCGTCGAGGGGGAACCACCGCGCGACCATGTCACGCTCCTCGGCCTCACGGTCGTGACGCTCGCCCTCGGGAACCGACCGCAGGCCCCGGACCAGGTACACCCGGATGTGCTCGTCGTTGCCGCCCGGCGTCGTGAGGTAGTCCGCGAGAACCCACCACCGGTCAGCCGTGAGGTCCGTCTCCTCGGCGAGCTCGCGCCGGGCCGCCGTCCACGGGTCCTCCCCCGCGACGTCGAGCAGACCGGCCGGCGGCTCCCAGAGCTCGGACCGAACGGGGTGACGGTACTGCTGCAGGAGCAGGACGCGGTCCTCGTCGTCGAGGGCGATCACGGCGACCGCACCGGAGTGCCGCACGTACTCGCGCCGCACGGTGCCGGAGTCCCCCAGGTCCACCGTGTCCCGCACGACGTCCCAGATCATCCCGTCGTGCAGGAGCTCAGAGCGCAGGACCGGACGCGGGGCGAGGCGGTCCTGAGGCTCGGTCATCAGGCCCCGCGACGGTCGAGGGCCGCCTTGACCAGACCCGCGAACAGCGGGTGCGCGCGGGTCGGACGAGACATGAACTCTGGGTGCGCCTGGGTTGCGACGTAGTACGGGTGCGTCTCGCGCGGGAGCTCGACGAACTCGACGAGCGAGGTGTCGGGAGAGACGCCCGACACGACCATCCCGGCCTCCTCGAGGGCCTCGCGGTAGGCGTTGTTGACCTCGTAGCGGTGCCGGTGCCGCTCGACCACGTGCTCGGAGCCGTAGGCCTCGGCGACGACCGAACCGGGGGTCAGGACCGCCTCGTAGGCACCGAGCCGCATCGTGCCGCCCAGGTCCCCCTCTCCGCCGACGATCGCGAGCTGCTCGGCCATGGTCGCGATCACCGGGTACTCGGTGGACGGGTCGAACTCCGAGGAGGAGGCCCCCTCGAGCCCGAGCTCGGCCCGGGCGAACTCCATGACCATGACCTGGAGCCCGAGGCAGATGCCGAGGGTCGGCACCTGGTGGGTCCGCGCCCAGCGCAGCGCCCCCACCTTGCCCTCGATGCCGCGGACGCCGAAGCCCCCGGGGACCAGCACGGCGTCGACCCCGTTCAGGGTCCGCTCGGCGGCCTCGGGGGTGTCGCAGTCGTCCGAGGCCACCCACCGGATCTTGACCCGCGCGTCGTTCGCGAAGCCTCCGGCGCGCAGCGCCTCGGTCACCGACAGGTACGCGTCGGGCAGGTCGATGTACTTGCCGACCATCGCCACCTCGACCTCGTGGGCGGGGTGGTGCACCGCGTGGGTGACCCGTTCCCAGCCGGCCCAGTCGACGTCCCGGAACGGCAGGTCGAGACGTCGCACCACGTAGGCGTCGAGCCCCTCGGAGTGCAGCACCCGTGGGATGTCGTAGATGCTCGCCGCGTCTGCCGCCGTGACGACGGCCTCGCCCTCGACGTCGCACATCAGTGCGATCTTGCGCTTGATCGACTCGGGGACCTCGCGGTCGGCCCGCAGTACGAGGGCGTCGGGCTGGATGCCGATCGAGCGCAGCGCGGCCACCGAGTGCTGGGTCGGCTTGGTCTTGAGCTCACCGCTGGGGCCGATGTACGGGATCAGCGAGACGTGGAGGAAGAAGACGTCGTCACGGCCGAGGTCGTGCCGCACCTGGCGGGCAGCCTCGAGGAAGGGCTGGGACTCGATGTCTCCGACCGTCCCGCCGACCTCGGTGATGATCACGTCGACGTCGGGCCCCGCCTGGGCCCGCATCCGCGCCTTGATCTCGTCCGTGATGTGCGGGATGACCTGGACGGTGTCACCGAGGTACTCGCCCCGGCGCTCCTTGGCGATCACGCTCGAGTAGATCTGCCCCGTGGTCACGTTGGCCGTGGCCGTGAGGTCTACGTCCAGGAACCGCTCGTAGTGCCCGATGTCGAGATCGGTCTCCGCGCCGTCGGCGGTGACGAAGACCTCGCCGTGCTGGAACGGGTTCATGGTGCCCGGATCCACGTTGAGGTACGGATCGAGCTTTTGCATGGTGACCCGGAGGCCACGGGATCGCAGGAGCCGCCCGAGGCTCGAGGCCGTCAGTCCCTTCCCGAGGGACGAGGCCACGCCGCCCGTGACGAAGATGTGTCGGGTCGTCGTGTCGGATCGCCCGGAGGTTCGATTTGCTCGCTCAGCCACGGGCTTCAACTCTACCCGACGGACGGGCTTCTCTCAGGACGACCCGCGCGGAGATCCCTCTCCGCGGTACAGCCGATCGAGCTGGCCGAGGGTCGCCCGCAGGTCGGGGAGCTCGAGGGCTCGGGCCCGTGCGCGGCCCTGCAGCTCCGTCCGAGCCCTCTCGTCGGCGAGCAGGTCGAGCATCGCCGCGGCCAGGACGGCGGGCTCGGCGGGGAGGAGCCTCGCCGCCTCCCCGGTCACCTCACGCGTGCCTCCGACGTCGGTGGCCACGACAGCGGCACCCAGCGCGAGGGCTTCCTGGACCCACAGCGGCTGCCCCTCCCAGCGTGCCGTGCTCACCACGAGGTCGGCGGCCGCCAGGAGGTCGGGGACGTCCTCCCGCCGGCCCAGGACGCGGACAGGGAGGTCCCCCTCGGCGACCCAGCGCCGTAGGTCGCCCTCGAGCGGACCGTCCCCGGCGACGACCCACACGGGGCGCCGCGCCTCGGGCAGCGCGGTGAGGAGTCCCGCGGTGGCGCAGAGCAGGTCCAGGCCCTTCTGCGGGGCGAGGCGCGCGACGGTGACCAGAAGAGGTCGCTCCCCGAGCCCGTCGATCGCCGCCCGCGTCTCGGCTGACGGAGCAGCCTCGGGGCGGGGCGGGGCCGGGACCAGGGCCCGTTCGCAGGCGCGAGCCCCCCGGCGACGCGCGCGGTCCACCAGGTCCCCCGAGA
>NZ_JALPKN010000186.1 GCF_023630195.1 Actinotalea sp. C106
GGCTCGGCGCTGTCGATCCGCCCGCTGCCGGTCGGCGCCCCGAGGGCACCGGGGGCGTCGGCGGGCGGCTCGCCGCGGTGGTCCGAGCTCGCGATGACGACGCTCCGGCCGTGGGCCCGGGCCACCTGCTCGGCCTCGGCCAGCAGGGCAGCCCCGACCCCCTGGCGTCGGTGCTCGGGATGCACGACGAGCTCGAGGTAGGCCATCCGCTCGTTGCTCGCGCGCTGCATGTGCAGGTGCGCGAGGCCGACGACGTCCTGGGCGGCGGGGGAGGCCAGGTCGCTGCGGTGCGCGACGAGCAGTACGCGCGTCGTGTACTCGGTCTGGGCGAGCCCCACCTGCAGGTACTGGGCGGTGTAGGCGACGTCGTCGTAGCCGTAGGTGTCGTGGTCGACGGCGAAGGACACCGCGGAGGCCCCGTGCAGGGCCCAGGCCGCCGGGTCTTCGAGGGATGGCGGGACGGGTGACCGGGTCACGGACCACGTGCTCATGGGGTCACTGTGCTCTGGGCGGCGCCGCCAGCGCCACGGCATTTTCGTGGTCCTCGCTCGCGCGCGGGTCGGCCCGGTGCCATGCTCGGGTCGGCCACGTACCGAGGAGGAACCATGAGCACCGAGGACCGCGTCCTGGTCGACGTCGCGGTGCGCGCGACACCGGACGCCGTGTGGGCGGCCCTGCGCGACCCCGAGCAGGTCCACCGCTGGTTCGGCTGGGACGACGACGGCCTCGCCGCCGAGATCCAGCAGATCTTCGTGGACGAGCCCACGGAGGACCCTGCCGCACGCACCCTGGTGTGGCCCGATGGCGACCGGATCGCCCTCGAGCCCATCAGCGACCTCTCCACCCGCGTGCTCATCTCGCGCAAGGACGGCACGACCGACGGCGACATGGTTGGTGCCTACGACGCGGTCGACGAGGGGTGGATCACCTTCGCCCACCAGCTCCAGTTCGCCCTCGAGCGCCACCCGCGTGCTGAGCGGCGCACGATCGCCGCCCTGGGGGTGGACCTCGGCTCGGAGGAGGACGCACTCCTGGCCCGCCTGGGTCTGCGCCCCTTGGGCGACGCTCCGGTGGGTTCCGCCTACGCGGTCGAGCGCGCCGACGGGTCCCGCTTCACCGGCGAGATCGCCTTCCAGACCGACCTGCAGATCGGCCTCACCGTCGCGGAGGAGGAGCACGCCCTGCTCGTCGTCGCGCGCACGCCACCGTCGGCGGCGCCCCCGCACGGCGTCGCGATGTTCGTGCTCAACACCTACGGTCTCGACGACGCCAGGATCGCCCAGGTCGAGCAGCGCTGGACGGCGTGGTGGACCCCCACCACCGTCGAGGACGACCCGGCGGTGTAGGCGCGAGGTGCCCGGCGATGGCGGGCACCTCCTCGACGATCGAGTCGAGGTACCGCCAGACAGTGGGGATCAGCGGGTGGACGAGCCCGTCCTCGCGGGAGACCTTGGTGCCCCACATCGGGTCGTCCGAGGTCATGTATCCCCCGTCGAGCAGTGTGGTGGCGATCGAGCCGTCGTCGACCGGTCCGGTCCTGGTCGAGAACGTGAGGCGCTCGGAGGGATCGGCGTCCTCCTCCCACGGCCCGACGACGAGGTCGAGGAAGACCTCGTGCATCCCGTCGTGGTGGTACAGGTAGGCGATGTAGACCGCGACGGGCTGCTCGTCCTCGTCGACCTCCCCGCTCACCTTGTACCGCTGCCCGCCGCAGTCGGGGCACTGCTGCGCCTCGGGCTCGTCCCACGCGATGCTTCTCAACGACGTCATATCGCCTCCCGCGACGATGGTGCCAGAGGCCGTGGCGAGCGGACGGCGAAGCGGGTCGGGTGATTCCAGGGGCATCCTCGAGGAGGTGCGGAGCGATCCTGCGCTGGTCATCCGGGGCTGGCGTCTGACGCGAGGTCTTCCGTGCGCAGGGCAGCCAGGCGCTCGGTCAGGTGCTCGTGCTCCGGTCCGCCGGGGACCAGGTCGAGGGCTCTGAGGAACCCGGCCTCGGCGGCCTGCGGGCGGCCTGCCTGCCAGGCGAGCTCGGCCCGGACCGCCTCGAGGCGGTGGTGGTCGGGCAGACGGGCCTCGAGGCCGTCCAGGAGGGCGAGCCCTGCGTCCGGGCCGTCGACCTCGGCGGCCGCCACGGCCCGCGCGAGCCGCACCACGGGGGAGTCGGTGAGCTCCTCGAGATCGGCGTAGTGGTCGACGATGACGTCCCACCGGGTGCTCGCGGCCGAGGGGGCTGTCGCGTGCTCGGCCGCGACGAGGGCCTGGAGGCGGTACTCCTCACCCTGCCCGGTGGTGCGGGGGAGCGCACGGAGGAGCCGGAGGGCCTCGTCGATCTCGGTGCGCTGCCAGCGGGAGCGATCCTGGTCGGGTAGCAGCACGAGGCGCCCGTCAGGGCCCAGGCGTGCGTCGCGGCGTGAGTGCTGCAGGAGCATCAGGGCGAGCAGGGCCCGCACCACGCCGCGGCCGGGGAGCAGGCTGTCGAGCACCCGCGTGAGCCGGATCGCCTCGTCCCCCAGGTCGACCCGCAGCGGCTCGGCACCGGGCTGCGGGTGGTAGCCCGCTGTGAACACCAGGTACAGGACCGTCGCGACGACGTCGAGGCGCTCGTCGAGGCGGCCGGCCGGGGGCACGGCGAAGGGGATGCCCGAGGCGGTGAGCCGCTTCTTGGCCCGGGTGATCCGCGCGGCCATCGTCGTGGGGCGGACCAGCATGAGCCGCGCGATCTCGGGGACGTCGAGACCGATGACGAAGCGCAGCGTGAGTGCGACGCGCGCCTCGGCCGCGAGCGCCGGGTGGCAGCAGGTGAAGATCAGGCGCAGCCGCTCGTCGGGCAGGTGCTCGTCCTGCGCCGCGGCGCTGGGATCGGTGGCTGAGGCGGCGGCGCGGGTACGGGCGTCGACCACCATGAGTGGCTCCTTGCGGCGGTGCACGGCCTCGGCCCGCAGCCGGTCGACGACGCGGCGGCGCGCGGCGGTGAGGAGCCACGCCCCGGGGGAGTCGGGGACGCCGTCCTGCGGCCACCGTTGTGCTGCGCTCGCGAAGGCCTCCGCGACGGCGTCCTCGACGAGGTCGGGCCGGGCGAACTGGCCAAGCAGCAGGGCGACCGTGCGCCCCCAGTGCTCCCGCCAGGCCCGCGCGAGGGGGTCGTCCTGGAAGGACGGCTCGTGCGGGCCCGGCGGCGGCGTGGTCACGCGACGTCGATCGCCGGGCGGATCTCGACGGTGTACTCGGGCAGCTCACGGACGGCCTCGATCACGGCGTCAAGGTGGGGTGCCTCGACCAGGTAGAAGCCGCCGAGCTGTTCGGCGGTCTCGGCGAAGGGCCCCTCCGTCACGCTGACCTGCTCACCCCGTCGGCGCACGGTCGTCGCGGTCTCGACCTCGGCGAGTGCCTCCCCGGCGAGGATCGTGCTGCCCGTGCGGGTCGCGACCTGGGCGAACGCGTCGTGCCGGCGGTAGTACTCCTCGCGCTCGGTGGGGGAGGCGTCCCGCCAGATCTGCTCGTCCTGGTGGAGCAGGACGACGAACTTCACGCCCCCTGCCCGTCGACGTCGTTGGTGGTGGCACGGATCTCCGCGGTCTCGCCGGGCTCGAGCAGGTCGGTGACCAGGGCGGCGAGGTCGTCCACGTCGCTGCTCTCGACGAGGTAGTAGCCGCCGAACTGCTCGACGGTCTCGGCGTAGGGGCCGTCGGTCACCGTGGGCGACCCGGCGGCGTCGCGGCGGACCAGGCGCGCGGTGGTGCTGGGACGGAGCTCGGCGCCGCCCGTGATCCGGTGCCCGCGCTCCTCGCACCGGGCCGAGAACCGCTCGTGCTGGCTGAACACCGCCGCCTGCTCCTCGGGGCTCGCCGCGAGCCAGGCGGCCTCGTCGGCGTACAGCAGGACGACGTACTCGCTCGGCGACGGGGCTGCCGGTGCGGTCTGGTCGGCCGTGCTCTGGTCCGGGGTCGGCGTGGTGGTCATGGTGGTTCCTCCGGGGTGCGGGGCGTCGGGTGCGCCCGGTCATCAGGATGACGCGCGAGGTCGGTCGAGATCGACACTTCTCGGAGAACCATGAATTGCAGAAGTCTTCATGTTGTGACACCTTCATGAGTGGCCGGGCCCATGTGTCGCGTGCCACCTGGTCGCTGCCCTGCGAGCAGCCGCCTCACGAACAGAGGGCGAGATCGCGATGACGGTGCCGCTGCACCAGGCCAAGGCCGACCTGTTCCGCACGCTCGGCCACCCGGTGCGGATCCGCGCCCTGGAGCTGCTGCTCGAGGGGCCGAGGCCGGTCCGGGAGCTCCTGACGGAGATCGAGGTCGAGGCGTCGAACCTCTCCCAGCAGCTGGCGGTGCTGCGACGAGCGGGCCTGGTGAGCTCCTACCGCGAGGGCGCCGCGGTGATGTACCGCCTGAGCACCCCCGACGTCGCTGAGCTGATGGGGGCCGCGCGACGGATCCTGACCTCGATGCTGACCAGCCAGGAGGATCTGCTGGCCGAGCTGCGGGCAGAGATGCCCGCAGCGACGGAACGGCAGTGAGCCGGAGGTGGACGACCCTCGCTGAGCTGGCACGTACCGGCAGGAGCAGGGCCGCGGCGCTGCTCCCCGGCCGTGCCGACTGGCAGGCCGTGCGCCGCGATCCTCGCCGCGACCTGATCGCCGGGGTCACCGTCGCGATCGTCGCGCTCCCCCTCGCGCTGGCCTTCGGGGTGGCGTCGGGGCTCGGTGCGCAGGCCGGCCTGGCCACGGCTGTGGTGGCCGGCACCGTCGCGGCGATCTTCGGTGGCTCGAACCTCCAGGTCTCAGGACCGACCGGCGCGATGACGGTGGTCCTGGTCCCGGTGGTCGCGCAGTTCGGTTCCTCCGGAGTGCTGATGGTAGGCCTGATGGCCGGTGTCGCGCTGATCGCGATGGCGGGTGCTGGCCTCGGGCGCTACGTGCGCTACCTGCCGGCCCCGGTGATCGAGGGCTTCACCGCGGGGATCGCGGTGGTCATCGCCCTGCAGCAGGTCCCCTCGGCCCTGGGGATCACCGGGCTGCACGGCGAGAAGGTCTGGGCCCTCGCCGGCGAGGCCGTCGGACGTTTCGTCGCCGACCCGAACCCCGCTCCGCTCGTGGTGTCCCTCGGCGTCGCCGCGATGATCCTCGTGGGCGCACGGTGGCGTCCCACGGTGCCGTTCTCGCTGGTCGCCGTGGTCGTCGCCACGCTGGTCGCCGTCCTCACCTCGGTCGACCTGGCCCCGCTCGGTGACCTTCCGGCGGGGCTGCCTGCGCCGTCGCTGGCCTTCCTCGACGTCGGGGCGATCGGCACCCTGGCCACGGCGGCGGTGGCCGTGGCCGCGCTCGCCGCCCTCGAGAGCCTGCTCAGCGCGACCGTCGCGGACGGGATGAGCGTCAACGAGCAGCATGACCCGGACAGGGAGCTCTTCGGTCAGGGGCTGGCGAACATCGCCGCCCCGCTCTTCGGAGGCATCCCCGCGACGGCCGCGATCGCCCGGACCGCGGTCAACGTCCGCGCCGGCGCCAGCTCCCGGCTCGCGGCCGTGACGCACGCCGTGGTCCTGCTGGTGATCGTGTTGGTCGCCTCGACGTGGGTCGGTCACATCTCGCTCGCCGCACTGGCGGGGGTGCTGTTCGCCACCACCGTGCGGATGGTCGAGTTCGCCTCGCTCCGCGCCCTGGCCCGCGCCACCCGGGGTGACGCCCTGATCCTCGTCCTCACCTTCGCCGCGACCGTGCTGATCGACCTGGTCACCGCGGTGATCATCGGCATCGCGGTCGCGGCCCTCCTCGCGCTGCGTGCCGTGGCGCGCAGCGCCCGTCTCGAGCAGGTCCCCCTCGAGGTCGGTGACTACAGCGCCGAGGAGCACGCCCTGCTGAGCGAGCACATCGTGGCCTACCGGTTCGACGGCCCCCTGTTCTTCGCCGCGGCGCACCGCTTCCTGCTCGAGCTCTCGGAGATCGCTGACGTCCGGGTCGTCGTGCTCCGCATGTCCCGCGTGACGACCCTCGACGCCACCGGGGCGCAGGTCCTGGGCGACGCGATCACCCGGCTCGAGAAGCGCGGGATCACCGTCCTGCTCTCCGGCATCCGCCCCGACCACGACACGGTGATGACCACCTTGGGCGTCGGGGCGCACCTGTACGCCGACGGGCGGGTCTACGCGGACACCCCTGGTGCGATCGAGGGTGCCAGGACCCTGCTCCACACGGCCCGTGCCGGGACCGCCCCGACGTAGTGGCCGCGCCTCACCCGGGTGCTCGGCCTGATCCAGCCTCGTCCTCCGGGGCGGCGGGCCGACGACGCTGCGGGTACGGGGTCCGGCCCTCGCTGAGGGCCTCGACGAAGGCCGCGATCCGGCGGGCGCGGGTCTCGGGGCGCTTGGCGTCGTTCACCTGGGTGATCAGGGTGAAGCGGTTGCTCGAGGTCAGCACGTCGAACCAGGCCTGGGCGCGCGGCTCGGCGGCGACGGCCTGCGCGAGGTCCTCGGGGACGACGGCGTCGGCCGGGCCGGGGTAGG
>NZ_JALPKN010000187.1 GCF_023630195.1 Actinotalea sp. C106
CCCGACTTGGCCTGACCGGGGTGGGCGCCGTGGGCATGGCCCTGCCCGCCGAGGACGCCCAGCAGGTCGCCGCGGTCGCCGAGGGTGCCCTGCTCGGTGCCTACGCCTACACCCGCTACCGCAGCAGCGAGGGCCAGCCGGTCAGCCGCATCGAGCTCGTGACCCCCCGTGCGCGCGAGGCCGCCGCCAAGAAGGCCGTCGCCCGGGCCGCGGTCCTCGCCGAGGCCGTGCACGGGACCCGCGACCTGGTCAACGCCGCACCGCTCGACCTGTTCCCGGGCGCTTTCGCCGACCACGCGAGGACCCTCGCGAAGGGCACCAAGGTCAAGGTGACCGTCCTGGACGAGAAGGCCCTGGCGGCCGGGGGCTACGGCGGCCTGGTGGGCGTCGGACAGGGCTCGGCCCGCCCCCCGCGCCTGGTCAAGCTGACCTGGGCCCCGGCGCGGGCCAAGCGGTCGGTCGCCCTGGTCGGCAAGGGGATCACCTTCGACTCGGGCGGCCTCTCCATCAAGCCCGCCAAGGGCATGGAGGCGATGAAGTCCGACATGGCCGGGGCCGCAGCGGTGCTGCACACCGTCCTGGCGGCCGCGGCCCTCGAGCTGCCCGTCAAGGTCACGGCGTGGCTCTGCCTCGCGGAGAACATGCCCTCGGGCAGCGCGCAGCGCCCCTCGGACGTCATCACCCAGCGCGGCGGCACGACGGTCGAGGTGCTCAACACCGACGCCGAGGGACGGCTCGTGCTCGCCGACGGTCTCGTGGCGGCCTGCGAGGAGAACCCCGACGCCGTCATCGACGTCGCGACCCTGACCGGGGCGCAGGTCGTGGCGCTCGGCACACGGGTCGGCGCCGTCATGGGAACCGAGGAGCTGCGTGACGCCGTCGTCGAGGCAGCGGGCGACGCGGGCGAGCAGTTCTGGGCGATGCCGCTGCCCGAGGAGCTCCGGGCGAGCCTGGACTCCAAGGTGGCCGACCTCGCCAACATCGGGGACCGGATGGGCGGCATGCTCGTGGCCGGGCTCTTCCTGCGTGAGTTCGTCGGCGAGACGCCGTGGGCGCACCTCGACATCGCCGGGCCTGCCTTCAACGACGGCGCGGCTCACGGGTACACGCCGGTCGGCGGCACGGGGGTCGCCGTCCGGACCCTGCTGCAGCTGCTCGAGGCACCGACCGCTCGCTGAGGCCGTGGTCGGTCGCGCACCGCGGCGCCGCCCTGCCGCTCGGGCTCAGCTCGAGCGGCGGGCGCGCTGGCGCGAGTTCCAGTCCCGCATCCGCTGGGGGTACCCGGTGAGCTGGACGTCGTAGACCGGGATGCCCAGGTCCTTCGCGATGGCACGGGCCGCCCGCTCGTCGGGAACCCGACGGCGGGTCCACTCCCCCGTGGTCGCGATGAGCACCACGGTCGCCTGCGTCACGTTGGTGACCGGCTCGAGGTACGCCTCGACCCCGACGCGGGTGCGGACGAACTCGGCCATGTGCTCGACGGCGGCCTCACGGGCCTGGCGCCCCGACACGGGCACGCCGTCGGGTGTCTGCGCGGCACGGCGCCGTCGGAACAGTCCCATCCCCTCAGCGTACGGCGCCCTCGGGCCAGGCCCGGCAGCGGCCGACCCGACGTCGTGCCCGGCGTCGTGCTTCGCGACGTCCCTCCGGCACCTCGCACCCAGACATGGGATGAATAGTTGCGAGCGTCACACGTGTCGTGATCGTCTCCGGTTCACGCTCTCGCGCCGGTGATGACAAGATGGCACGAGAGCCCGACGCGCCGACACGCGCCAACACCGTCCTAGGAGAGTCCTATCGTGGCTGACAGCCCCACCGTCTACGACATCGTCGTCCTGGGCGGAGGGAGTGGCGGCTACGCCACGGCCCTGCGCGCGACCGAGCTCGGCCTGAGCGTCGCCCTCGTCGAGGCAGGCAAGCTCGGCGGTACCTGCCTGCACAACGGCTGCATCCCGACCAAGGCCCTGCTGCACGCGGCCGAGGTGGCCGACTCGACCCGCGAGAGCGAGAAGTTCGGCGTCAAGGCCTCGCTCGAGGGCATCGACATGGCTGGGGTCAACTCGTACAAGGACGGCGTGGTCGGCCGCCTCTACAAGGGGCTCCAGGGCCTGGTCAAGGCGCACGGCGTCACCTTCGTCGAGGGCTACGGCAAGCTCGTCGCGCAGGACACCGTCGAGGTCGACGGCCAGCGCTACCAGGGGCGCCACGTGGTCCTCGCGACCGGTTCCTACTCACGCACCCTCCCGGGGCTGGAGATCGGCGGCCGGGTCATCACCTCGGACGGCGCCCTCGAGCTGGACCACGTGCCGTCCTCGGCGATCGTGCTCGGCGGCGGGGTCATCGGCTCCGAGTTCGCGAGCGTGTGGAAGTCCTTCGGTGTCGACGTCACGATCATCGAGGCGCTGCCCAGCCTGGTCCCGAACGAGGAGCCCGTCATCTCCAAGGCCTTCGAGCGGGCCTACCGCAAGCGCGGCATCGGCTTCTCGACCGGCGTCCGCTTCCAGGGCGTCACGCAGGACGACGACGGCGTGCACGTCACCCTCGAGGACGGCAAGACCTTCGACGCGGACCTGCTGCTGGTGTCCGTCGGGCGCGGTCCGCGCACCGAGGGCCTGGGCTACGAGGAGCAGGGCGTCACCCTGGACCGCGGCTTCGTCACGACGAACGAGCGCCTCCACACCGGCGTCGGCAACATCTACGCGGTCGGCGACATCGTCCCCGGGCTCCAGCTCGCGCACCGCGGCTTCGCCCAGGGCATCTTCGTCGCCGAGGAGATCGCAGGGCTGTCCCCCGCGCCGATCATCGAGTCCGGCATCCCGCGCGTCACCTACTCCGAGCCCGAGGTCGCCTCGGTGGGCCTCACCGAGGCCGCCGCCAAGAAGGAGCACGGGGACGACGCGGTCGAGACCCTCGAGTACAACCTGGGGGGCAACGGCAAGAGCCAGATCCTCGGGACGGCGGGCTTCGTCAAGCTCGTCCGCCAGAAGGACGGCCCGGTCCTGGGTGTCCACATGATCGGTTCCCGCGTCGGCGAGCTCATCGCCGAAGGGCAGCTGGTCGTCAACTGGGACGCGTACCCGGAGGACGTCGCGTCGTTGGTGCACGCGCACCCGACGCAGAACGAAGCACTCGGCGAGGCCTTCATGGCCCTCGCCGGCAAGCCCTTGCATGCCCACAACTGACCCCACCGAAGGAGACGCGAGGTCATGTCTGACTCCGTGCAGATGCCGGCGCTCGGCGAGAGCGTGACCGAAGGCACCGTCACCCGCTGGCTCAAGCAGGTCGGCGACCAGGTGGAGGTCGACGAGCCCCTGCTCGAGGTCTCGACCGACAAGGTCGACACCGAGATCCCCTCCCCCTTCGCGGGGACCCTCACCGAGATCCTCGTCGAGGAGGACGACACGGTCGAGGTCGGCACCGCGCTGGCCACGATCGGCTCGGCCGACGAGGCCAGCAGCTCGGGCGACGCCCCGGCCCAGGCCGAGGAGGCGCCAGCAGAGGAGGCTCAGGCCGAGGAGCCCCAGGTCCCTGAGGAGGTGACCGAGGCTCCCGCGGAGCAGTCCGACAAGAGCACGGGCACCCCCCAGGAGTCCGCCGCCCCCGCCGAGGGCACGCAGGGCGGTGGCGAGCAGGTCGAGATGCCGGCGCTCGGCGAGAGCGTGACCGAAGGCACCGTCACCCGCTGGCTCAAGCAGGTCGGCGACCAGGTGGAGGTCGACGAGCCCCTGCTCGAGGTCTCGACCGACAAGGTCGACACCGAGATCCCCTCCCCCTTCGCGGGGACCCTCACCGAGATCCTCGTCGAGGAGGACGAGACCGTCGAGGTCGGCACCGCCCTCGCCCGTATCGGTGGGTCGGCCTCCAGCGGTGGCGAGCCGGCCGAGGCCGAGAAGACTGCCGAGCCCGAGCCCGAGCCTGAGCCCGAGCCTGAGCCCGAGCAGAGCGCGTCCTCGGAGCAGTCCTCCACGCAGAGCACCGCGGTCCCGGAGGAGCCCGCCCAGCAGGAGCAGCCCGTCCAGGAGCCTCAGCCCTCGGCCGAGGCCTCGAGCACCACCGCACCGGGCCAGACCGGTGACCGGGAGGCGCAGGACACCTCGTCGGCCGGCGGCGGAGCGCGCGCGGGTGGCTACCTCACCCCTCTGGTGCGCAAGCTCGCGGCGGAGAAGGGCGTGGACCTCGAAGGGCTCACCGGGACTGGCGTCGGCGGTCGCATCCGCAAGGAGGACGTGCTGGAGGCGGCCGAGAAGGCAGCGGCCGCGAAGCAGAAGAGCGCCCCTGCCACGGAGGCGCCCGCTGCCAGCGAGGCCACCGAGCGCAAGGCCGAGGTCTCGCCGTTGCGCGGCACCACCGAGAAGGCCAGCCGACTGCGGCAGATCATCGCCGAGCGCATGGTCGACGCGCTGCACAGCATGGCCCAGCTCACCACCGTGGTCGAGGTCGACGTGACCGCGGTCGCGAAGCTGCGCACCCAGGCGAAGAACGACTTCAAGGCTCGCGAGGGCGTCAACCTCACCTTCCTGCCGTTCTTCGTGCTCGCGGCGACCGAGGCGCTCAAGGCCCACCCCAAGGTCAACGGCGTTCTCGAGGGCAAGGAGATCACCTACCACGGGCAGGAGAACGTCGGCATCGCGGTCGACACGGAGCGCGGCCTGCTCGTTCCCGTGATCCGCGACGCCGGGGACCTCAACCTGGCCGGCATCGCGCGCAAGATCGCCGATCTCGCCTCTCGCACGCGGGACAACAAGGCGACGCCGGACGACCTGAGCGGCGCGACCTTCACGGTGACCAACACCGGCTCGGGCGGGGCGCTCATCGACACCCCGATCGTCCCCGGTGGCACCTCGGCGATCCTCGGCACCGGCGCGATCGTCAAGCGCCCGGTCGTCGCGACCGACGAGTACGGCCAGGACTACATCGCCATCCGGTCGATGTGCTACCTGTCGCTGTCCTACGACCACCGCCTGGTCGACGGGGCCGACGCCTCGCGTTACCTCATGGCCGTGAAGAAGCGCATCGAGGAGGCGGACTTCGAGTCCGAGGTCGGCCTCTGAGCAGAAGCTCCGTATGACAAGCACCGCGTCGCACCGAGGCGCGTCAGACGGGTCAGGCCCGGTCCCCCAGGGGGCCCGGGCCTGACCCGTCCTCGGCCTCGGACCGCTCTTCCCCGGGGCGGCACCTCGCCGGGTGGGTCCCCATCCCCTACGGTGAGGCCATGCAGGTGATCATCGCGGGCTCGCACGGTCTGATCGGCACGGCCCTCGTCGAGCACCTCGCCGCCCACGGGCACCACGTGCGGCGACTGGTACGACGCCCTGCGCGATGCTCGCGGGAGATCTCCTGGGACCCAGACGGCGGTGCCTTGGACCCGGAGGACCTCCGCGGCGCGCAGGCCGTCATCAACCTCGGCGGCGCCGGCCTGGGCGACTCGCGCTGGACCGCCCAGTACCGGCGCACGATCCTGGCCTCCCGCACCGCTCCGACCGCGCTGCTGGCCCGCACCCTGGCCGACATGGACGACGGCCCGCAGGTGCTCCTGCAGGGGTCTGCCGTGGGCTACTACGGCGACCGCGGGGATGCCTTCCTCACTGAGGGCTCAGCCCCGGGAGACGGCTTCCTGGTCGACGTCGTCCAGGCCTGGGAGGACGCGACGGCACCCGCGGAAGCAGCCGGGGTCCGTGTGGCGCACCTGCGCACAGGCATCGTGATGTCCCGCAGCGGCGGGTCCTTCGGGCGGCTCCTTCCTCTCATCCGCCTCGGCGTGGGCGGGCCGCTCGGCCGCGGGGACAACTACTGGCCATGGATCACCCTCATCGACCAGGTGCGCGCGATCGAGCACCTCCTCGATGCCGAGGTCTCGGGGCCGGTCAACCTGACGGCCCCCTCCCCCGCCCCTCAGCGTGAGATCGTCCGTGCCGTGGCCCGCTCCTTGCGTCGACCAGCCGTGGTGCCGGTGCCACGGCTCGCCCTCCGGATCGCCCTCGGCGAGTTCGCCGAGGACATCCTCTCCTCGCAGCGCGCACTGCCCGCCGTCCTCACGGCGCAGGGCTTCGAGCACGAGCACCCTGATCTCGCCTCCGCCGCCGCCTGGGTCACGCGCCGGCCAGCACCTCGCTGACCCGCCAACCGGCGGTTGACCGCTCAAGCCGGAGGACCACCGCCGTCGGCTCGGCCGGTGCCGAGGCAGCCCCGTCGGTGACGGTGCGCGCGACGACCCGCACCTGCGTGGTCCGGCTGTCCTGGGAGCAGCAGGGCCGGAACGGGTGGGCCGCCATGACCTCGACCTCGGCGTCGAGGTGACTCCCGCCCGCGAACACCCCCGCAGCTGCGAGCTCGGAGTACGTCCTCGCGTCGGCCTCGGAGGCCGGGGATCCCGGGACCGTGACCATCGCGAGGGCGCGAGGGTCCCCGTCGGCGAGGGCGGCGACGCGGCGCCGGGTCAGCTCGGCCGCGGCGCCCACGGGATCCGCGACGACCGGGCCCCGTGGCGCGGCTGCCCGTC
>NZ_JALPKN010000188.1 GCF_023630195.1 Actinotalea sp. C106
AGCTCCTCGACCAGGGCCTGGGGCGTGTCCCGCCCGCGCAGCACCGCCCGCGCGAGGTCGGCGAGCAGGGTGGCCTCACCGGTCGCCGCGCGGGCCTCCCCGGACCGCCGCTCGGCCACCCCGACGATCCACGCCACCGCCGCGGCCACCAGGGTGAAGATCACCAGGGCGAGGGCGTTCTCGGTGTCGGCGATCGTGAGACCGCCCGTCGGTCGCGTGAAGAAGTAGTTGAGGTGGGAGGAGGCCAGCAGCGCGCAGGCCAAGGACGGGTACAGGCCCCCGACGAGGGCCGTGGACACCACCAGGGTGAAGAAGAACATCAGGTCGGTGGGCAGTCCGAGCACCTCGCGCTGCTGCAGCAGCACGGCCGTGAGGAGCGGCGGGCCGAGCACCGCGAGGAGCCAGCCGACGGCGGTCCGTCGTCGGCCCAGGCGTGCACCGTGCGCCTGGAGCCACGGGCGGCGCAGGGCTGGGGCCGCCGCGCCCGCGGTCTGGTTCGTCTCCACGATGCGCAGCCTCCCACCAGGGGGGCCTGCGGTCACCTAGAACAGGACGAAGAACAGCACGGCGATCCCGAAGCCCATCAGGCCGATGAGCGTCTCGAGCACCGTCCACGTCTTGAGGGTGGTGCGCACGTCCATGCCGAAGAACCGGCCCACGAGCCAGAACCCCGAGTCGTTGACGTGCGAGATCATCACCGAGCCGGCGGCCACCGCGAGGACGATCGCCCCCAGCTGGAAGCTGCTGTAGTTCCCGGCGTCGACCGCGGGCTGGATCAGCGCGGCCGCCGTGGTCAGGGCGACCGTCGCCGAGCCCTGTGCCACCCGCAGGACCGTCGCGACGAGGAAGCCCGCGACGATCACCGGCATGCCGACGTCACCGAGCACCTCGGCCAGGGCCTCACCGATGCCCGAGGCCCTCAGCACCCCGCCGAACATGCCACCCGCGCCCGTGATGAGGATGACCGAGGCCACCGGGCCGAGGGCGGAGTCGAGCAGCTTCTCGATCACGGACTTGTCCCGGCCGCGGCGCTTGCCCAGCACGACCGCGGCGACCAGCACCGAGATGAGCAGGGCCACGGGGGTCGAGCCGATCAGGCTGGCCAGGGCGTACCAGGTGGCCTCGCCGTCGACCACGCCCGCGGCGCGGAGAGTGTTCAGCCCGGTGTTGAGGAAGATGAGCACCAGCGGCAGCAGGAGCAGGCCCAGCACGGTGCCGAGGCTCGGCGGGTTGTCCGGGAGGTCCTCGTCCTCGGTCTTGCCGAGGATCTCGGGCACGGGCAGCACCCACCGCTTCCCGGCCCAGACCCCGAACAGGTAGGAGGTCACGTACCAGGTCGGCACGGCCAGGACGAGTCCGAGGATGATGACGATGCCGGGGTCCGCGCCCAGCAGCTCGGAGGCGGCGACCGGTCCAGGGTGCGGCGGCACGAAGATGTGCATGACGGAGAAGGCGCCGGCCGTGGGAAGCCCGAAGAGCAGGACCGACCCGCCCAGCCGACGCGCGACCGCGAAGACGATCGGCAGCATGACGACGAGCCCGGCGTCGAAGAAGATCGGGAAGCCGAAGATCAGCGAGGCGACGCCGAGGGCGAACGGGGCACGCTTCTCACCGAACCGCGCGATGAGGGTGTCGGCCATGACCTTGGCCCCACCCGAGGTCTCGACCATGCGGCCGAGCATCGCGCCGAGCCCGACCAGCAGGGCCACCGAGGCGAGGGTCCCGCCGAAGCCGCTGGTCAGCTCGTCCAGGACGCTCGGCGCGGGGATCCCCGACACCAGCGCCGTGAGGAGGCTGACCAGGATCAAGGACAGGAAGGCGTGCAGCCGGAACTTGATGATCAGGACGAGCAGGAGGGCGACGGCCCCCGCGGCGATGCCCAGCAGCGGTCCTGCGGTGAGCGTCTGGGTCCATTCCTCGGTCTCCACGGGTCCCCCTGGGGTCGTGGCGCGTGGTGCGCCGGTGGTGCGGTCAGCCCTCGTGGTGCGAGGGCTCGAGTCCAAGAGCTGCGATCGTGGTGTCGGCCACGGCGTCGGGTGGGACGTCGACGAGCACGGTCACGCCGTCCTCGCCGTCGCCCAGGGGCTGCAGGGTCGCGAACTGCGAGGGCAGCAGCGACGGCGGCATGAAGTGACCGCTCCGGCTCTGCAGGCGTGAGGCGATGATCTCCTCGTCGGCGGTCAGGTGGACGAAGAGCACCCGGCCCTGGGCCTCGCGCAGCACGTCGCGGTACTCGGACTTGAGGGCCGAGCAGGTGACGACCGCGCTCTGCCCGGTGCTCGAGTTCTCGCTCAGCCAGTCGCGGATCGACCGCAGCCAGGGCCAGCGGTCCTCGTCCTCGAGGGGGGTGCCCGCGGACATCTTGTCGATGTTGGCCTGCGGGTGGAACTCGTCGGCCTCGGCGTAGCGCCAGCCGAGGCGCTTCTCGAGGATCTGGGCCAGGGTCGTCTTGCCCGAGCCGGCGACCCCCATGACGACGAGGTGCTGGACGGCATCGGGGAGCGCCCCCTGCGCTGCGTGGACCATCCGGTCACTGTGCTCCTGACCGGGGCCGAGCGCGACTCGGGAGCAACGCGCACCACGGGTGAGCAGGGGGCCAGCTCGGACAGGTTCGTCAGCACGGTCGCGACGGTGGTGCGGCCGAGGGCGCTGCGGAACGACCACCTGGACCGGCTGCGGCGAGCACGCCGACGCCGTCCTCGCCGGCGTCCCGGTCCCCGAGCGCTGCCGCTGCCGGTGAGCCGCCCCCGCACCCCTGGTCCGACCCGCGGACGGTCGGACCAGGCACCGGCGGCCCGGAGCACTAGACTCCTGCCGTGATCTTCAAGGCCGTGGGTGAAGGGCGCCCGTACCCCGACCACGGCCTCACCACGCCCAAGGACTGGGCCGAGGTGCCGCCCCGGCAGGTCAGGCTCGACGAGCTCGTGACCACCAAGCGCACCCTCAACCTCGACAACCTGCTCTCCGAGGACTCGACGTTCTACGGCGACCTGTTCGCCCACGTGGTCCAGTTCCAGGGCGTGATGTACCTCGAGGACGGCCTGCACCGTGCCGTGCGGGCCGCTCTCCAGCAGCGCCCCGTGCTGCACGCCCGCGTCCTGGTCCTGGAGTCCTGATGGCAGCCTCTCCCGCCGAGCGCGAGCGTGCGCTGCGCCGCCGTCGACGCCGCGAGCGCCAGGCCGTCGTCTTCGGCTCTCTGGTCGCCGCCCTGGCCATCGGTGGCCTGGGCTCGGCTGCGGTCTACACGGGCGCGATGACGGTGCCCTTCCTCGACCGCGACTTCACGACCCCCTCGCCCACGCCCACCGCGGAGTCCCTCCCCGCGCCGTGCGTGCCCGAGGGCACCCTGCCCGTGGGCTACAGCGGCATCGACCTCCAGGTCCTCAACGGCGCCGGGACGGCGGGGCTCGCCGGGACCGTGGCGGGCCAGCTCGGCGACCGCGGCTTCGAGGAGGTCGAGACGGGCAACTACCCGGGCACCTACCGCGGCGAGACGCAGGTCCTGTTCGGTCAGGCCGGGCTCGAGGCCGCCTACACCCTGGCAGCCCACCTCGAGGCCCCCGTGCTGCAGCTCGACCAGCGCGAGGGCGCCGGGATCGACCTCGTCGTCGGCACCGAGTACACCACCCTGCTCGACCCTGCGGTGGTCGACCTCGACCCCACGACGCCCCTCGAGCCGGCACCCTCCTGCGTGCCCCTCGAGGACGCCCTGCTGACCGCCCCCGCGCCCCTGGTCTCGACCGCTGAGGAGGGCGAGGAGGCCGAGGGCGGGGGCGAGGCCGAGGGCGAGGAGCCCGCCGACGACGGCGCGGAGGGCGAGGGCTGACCTCGGACCGCTCGCCCGTCACGCGCTGTGTCATAGGCGCGGCCCGACGGCGGTCAGCGCTCGAGCTCGGACCCTCCCGGGACAGAGGCGGGGCTGGCGGCCTCGGCCGTGGTGCCACGCCACCGGGCCACCACCCGCATCAGGTGGTAGATCCCCAGGGCTGCGGCGGTCCCCAGCGCGATCCCGGCGAACTCGAGCCCGCCGGGCGCGATCCACGTGTAGTCGGCGATCCCCACGATGAGGGCGACCGCGGCGGTCGTGAGGTTCACCGGGTCGGAGAAGTCCACCCGGTTCTGCACCCAGATCCGCGCGCCGAGGATGCCGATCATCCCGTAGAGCAGCGTCGCCGCCCCGCCCAGCACCCCCACCGGCACCGAGCCGACGAGAGCGCCGAACTTCGGGGACATGCTCAGCACCAGGGCGGCCCCCGCGGCCACCCAGTAGGCGGCCGTCGAGTACACCTTGGTCGCCGCCATCACCCCGATGTTCTCGGCGTAGGTGGTCGTGCCCGAGCCACCGCCCACCCCCGCGAGGGTGGTCGCCATGCCGTCGGCCATCAGGGCGCGGCCCATGAGCGGGTCCAGGTCCTGCCCCGTCATCGCGGAGACGGACTTCACGTGGCCCACGTTCTCGGCGACGAGCACGAAGACCACGGGGACGAACAGGGCCAGCACGGTCAGGTCGATCGTCGGCGCCATGAAGGTCGGCAGCCCGACCCACGCGGCCTCGTCGACCTGGCTCAGGTCGACCTCGCCGCGGAGCCAGGCGACGACGTACCCCACGACCACACCCACCAGGATGGCCAGCCGGCCGAGCATCCCGCGGAACAGCACCGTCGAGAGGATGATCGCGCCGAGGGTGACCAGCGCCGTCACGGGGGCCCCGCGCACGCCGTCGCACTGCTCGAGGGTCTGGCCGTCGACCACGACCTCCTGGCACGTGCCCCAGGCGACCGGGGCGAGGTTGAGGCCGATGAGCGCCACGATCGTCCCGGTCACCACGGGAGGCATGACCAGGTCGATCCACCGTGAGCCCGCCAGGTGCACCACGAGGCCGACCACGGCCAGGAGGACCCCGGTCACGAGGACGCCGCCCACCGCGGACGAGGCGCCGCCCGAGGCCATCGCCCCGAAGATGGGCGCGATGAAGGCGAAGGAGGAGCCGAGGTAGCTCGGCAGCCGGTTGCCCGTCACCACCAGGAACAGGACCGTGCCGACCGCGGAGAAGAAGAGGGTCGTCGAGGCGGGGAAGCCGGTGATCGCGGGCACCAGGATCGTCGCCCCGAACATGGCCACGACGTGCTGCAGACCTATGCCGACGGTGCGCGGCCAGCTGAGCCGCTCGTCCGGGGCGACGACGGCCCCCGGCTCGATCCGTCGTCCGTCACCGTGCACACGCCAGCCGATGCTGCTCATCCCCGGGGGCTCCCTCGTCCGGGGCACCCGTGCGGACGCGGCGCGGTCCACGGTGCCCGGAGGAACACTAGCGACAGCCGGTGCCCCCGCGAGCCCTGTGCGATGCTGGATCCAGCGACCCGAGGAGCACCATGGACCAGAAGACCCCGCCCCCGGCGGACGCCGAGCACGCTCCCGACGAGCAGGCCCGTCCCGAGCCCGAGCAGGCGCCCCAGCCTCCGCCCCCCTACGAGCCGTCCCCCACGGTGCAGGCCCCCTACGCCCAGCAGTACTCCTCGGCCGCGAACCGGCCGACCAACGCGCTGGCCATCATCTCCCTGGTCGCCTCGCTCACGGGCCTGACGATCTTCCCGATCGTCGGGTCGGTCGCCGGTGTGATCACCGGGCACCTGGCCCGTCGCCAGATCGGTGAGACGCAGGAGCAGGGCGGCGGGCTCGCGCTGGCCGGCCTCATCACCGGCTACGTCACCATCGGCCTCGCGCTGGTCGCCGTCCTCGTCGCGGTCCTCTTCTTCGGCTTCCTCGTCGCGACCGTCGGTGTGGTCGGCACGGCGACGGGGTACTGAGGCGAGCGGGGCCACCTCGAGGCGAGCGCACCTCGCGCTCGCCGGCGGCTTCCTCGCGACCCACGCCTGGCTGACCTGGCTCGGCGTGGTGGTCGCGCCCGGGGCAGCCTTCCACGACGTCGACCTGTACCGCTTCTGGGCCTACCAGGCCCTCGAGGGCGGGACCTGGCCGGTGCTCGACGGGCCGTGGGTGTACCCGGCCGGCGCCCTGCTCCCGATCCTCGTGGTGGGGCTCACGACCACCGGCTCGACCGTGGGCTACGCCCTCGCGTGGTGCGGCCTGGTCACCGCGCTCGACGCGATCGCGCTGCTCGTGCTGCTGCGGCACGCAGGACCGGGCCGGTTCCAGGCCGCATGGTGGTGGCTGGCCTTCCTCGTGCTGCTCGGACCCGTGGCGATCGGACGTCTTGACGCCGTGGTGGCCCCGCTCATGGTTCTCGCCCTGACCCTCGCGGCCCGGCACCCGGCCCTCGCGAGCTCGCTGCTGACCGCGGGGGCCTGGATCAAGGTCGCCCCCGGAGCGCTCCTGCTGCCCGTGGTCGCCGCAGCCGCCAGGCCGCTGCGCCAGGTGGTGCTCCCCGCGGCAGCCGTCTGCGCGGTGGTCGT
>NZ_JALPKN010000189.1 GCF_023630195.1 Actinotalea sp. C106
GTCCCGCAGGCCCGGCTCCCCCTGGCCGAGGCCACCCTCGCCGACCTGCGCTCGGCGGGCCGCGCGCCGGGCCTGGAGCTCGTGGGCGACGAGGGGCTGACCGACGCCCCCGAGATGCGGGACCACGAGCTCGCCGCCCCCGAACCCAAGGCCTGAGCCGTGGACGAGATGCACTCCCCCAGCCTGATCACGACCGACCCGGCCATGTCCGTGCCCGGCCTCCTGGCCGCGCGGCTCGAACGGTCCCCGGACAGCACCCTGGTCGAGCGCAGCTCGGCCCTGGGGTCGGTGTGGACGCCGATGAGCACCCGGTCCTTCGTCGACGAGGTCACGGCGGTGGCCAAGGGGCTGGTCGCCCGGGGCGTCGAACCGGGCGACCGGGTCTCGATCATGAGCCGGACCCGGTACGAGTGGACCCTGCTCGACTTCGCGGTCTGGGCCGCTGGAGCCGTGCCCGTGCCCGTCTACGAGACCTCCTCGGCCGAGCAGGTCGCCTGGATCCTGTCCGACGCCGGGGTGCGCCTGGCCGTGGTCGAGACGGCCGCGCACGCCGCCGTCACCGAGACCGCCCGGACGGGTCTGACGACCCTGCAGGACGTCCTCGTGATCGACGAGAACGCCGTGGCGAGCCTCGTGGCCGAGGGACGCCAGGTCGACGACGAGGAGATCGAGCGTCGCAGCGCACTCGCCGGGATGGACGACCTCGCGACGATCATCTACACGTCGGGGACCACGGGCCGGCCCAAGGGGGTCGAGCTCACCCACGGCAACTTCGTCAGCCTGACCCTCGAGGGGGTCGCCGGGCTGGGCGAGGTCGTCGCGACCCCCGGGGCGCGCACCCTGCTCTTCATGCCGCTGGCCCACGTCTTCGCCCGGTTCATCCAGGTGCTGTGCATCCCGTCGGGGGCCGTGCTCGGCCACACGGCGGACACCAAGAACCTCATCGGGGACCTCGGGACCTTCCGACCGACCTTCATCCTCAGCGTTCCGCGGGTCTTCGAGAAGGTCTACAACTCGGCCGAGCAGAAGGCCGCGGCGAGCCCGGCGCGGCTGCGGCTGTTCCGGTGGGCCGCCCAGACCTCGATCGCCTTCTCCCGGGCTCAGGACGAGCCTCGTGGAGCGGGCGTCGGGCTCCGCGCCCAGCACGCCCTCGCCGACCGGCTCGTGCTGCGCCGGCTCCGGGCGGCCCTCGGTGGGGCCGCCGAGTTCGCGGTCTCCGGCGGGGCTCCTCTCGGTGAGCGGCTCGGGCACTTCTTCCGTGGCCTCGGCCTGCAGGTCCTCGAGGGCTACGGCCTGACCGAGACGACAGCCCCGACCGCGGTCAACCGTCCGGGCGCGACGCTCATCGGCACGGTCGGGCCGCCCTTCCCCGGCGCCTCGATCCGCATCGGCGAGGGTGGCGAGATCGAGGTCAGCGGGGCTCACGTCTTCCGCGGCTACCACAACAACCCCGAGGCGACCGCCGAGGCCCTGCATGAGGGGTGGTTCCGCACCGGGGACCTCGGGAGCCTCGACGCGGACGGCTACCTGACCATCACCGGGCGCAGCAAGGAGATCATCGTCACCGCGGGCGGCAAGAACGTCGCCCCCGCGATGCTCGAGGACCGGCTGCGGGGCCACCCGCTGGTGAGCCAGGTCGTCGTCGTCGGGGACGGTCGACCGTTCATCGGCGCCCTGGTCACCCTCGACGCCGAGATGCTGCCGGGGTGGCTCACCGGCCACGGCCTCCCCCCGATGGACCTCGCGACGGCCGCGCGGAGCAACGCCGTCCTCGCGGCCCTCGACCGCGCCGTCGAGCGCACCAACGAGGCGGTCTCCCGGGCGGAGTCGATCCGCAAGATCGCGGTGCTACCCGCCGACTTCACCGAGGCCAACGGGTACCTCACGCCGTCCCTGAAGGTCCGCCGCGCGGCGGTCCTTCGCGACTTCGCCACCGAGATCGACGCGCTCTACGCACGCTAGGCCGTCCTGGCGAGGCCCGGGCCGCAGCCGCGGATCGGCGATCGGGATGGCGACGGGCCGGCCGGCAGGGACCGGCCGGCCCGTCGCATCAGGAGCGGAGCGCGATCAGTGGTGCCCCTGGCGGTGGGAGTCCTCGGTGTAGCTCGGTGCCGTCTCGTGCGGGGTCGCCGCGTCGGACCACCGCAGCAGGGCAGCCAGGCCGTCCACCACGTCGATGCTTCCCTCGAGGGCGAAGGTGACCCCGGCATCCTGGGCGAGGGCGGCCCGCAGGATCGCGACGTCCGCGCGCATCTGGCGAGCATCCTGCTCAGACACCCCGAGCGCGTCGAGCTCGGAGCGCCGGGCGGCGATCTCGAGGGGACCGGGGCCGACCCACAGCTCGCTCTCGCCGACCTGGGCCGGGGTGCCCGCCGCGTCCTCCACGATCACGAGCTCGGCGACCTGACCGCGCCGCAGGACGTCCAGGACGTCCCCGAGTGAGGTGACGGCACCGGCGCCGCGCCCGAGGCCCTCGCGCAGGCGGTCCGCGACGCCCTCTCGACGCCGCGCCCGGTAGGCCTCGACCACCCGGTGCAGGTTCTCGGCGAACGCGTCCTCCTTGACGCCGTCGGCGCGGGACCCGCCCGGCACCTCGGTCATGATCTCGGCCGTCGGTCGCCCGACCGCGTCCCGGATCAGCGCCACGGCGCGGACGTCCCCGGTGATCAGCACCAGCTCAGGCCGGTGCTCGACGACCGCACGGTCCAGCTCGGTCGCGACGGCCTCAGCGTTGCGCTCCCAGGAGTCCTCGACCCGCGACTGCATGCGGCGGTGGGACCAGCCCCCCGCCCGCACCTTGTGCAGGACGTCGTGGTCCCCCTCGACGTGCTCGAGCTGCTCGTCGGGCCGGTGGCTGTCAGTTCCCGACCAGGACAGGTCGGCGCCCTGCCGGTCGACCTCGACGAGCAGGTAGCGCACGGCCTCGTCGGCGGCCTGCGCGGCCGGCATGAGGGCGGGCACACCGTCGTGGAAGGCCTCGTCCCGGGACGGGGCGTCCGCGAGGATCCGGTCGAAGAGGATCTCCTCCCCCGCCGCGACCACGAACCGGCCGTGGCGACCTGGCACATGGGTGGGTCGCAGCACCGCCTCGGCGACGACCGCGAGGGTCGCCTCGGGGGCGCCGTGCTGCTCAAGGGTCCGGCGGAGGCCCTGCCAACGGTTCTTGACGTCCCGGTCCCCTGCCTCGTCGGCGCGGGTCACATCCAGGCTCACGGTGGTCAGGGGACCGTCGTGGTCCAGCAGCGGCTTGAGCGAGTCGAGCTTCATCGAGCACCTCACGATCGGGTCGAGGAGGACGGCGGCGATGCCGACCTGTCGTGCCCTCTCCACCCTGGTTCACCGGGGCGCAGAACGCCACCCCGCAGCGCCGACGACCGCAGGTGGCCTGCTCAGGCCGACTTCTCCCGCGGGGTGCGCTTGGCGTCCTTCTCGCGGGGCACGATCGTGGGGTTGACGTTCTCGAGCACGACGTCCCGGTCGACGACCACGCGTGCGACGTCGTCGCGGCTCGGGACGTCGAACATGACCTGCTGCAGCACCTCTTCGAGGATCGCCCGCAAGCCGCGGGCACCGGTCCCTCGGAGCAGCGCCTGGTCGGCGATCGAGTCAAGGGCGTCCGGGGTGAACTCGAGCTCGACACCGTCGATCTCGAACATCCGCTGGTACTGCTTGACCAGGGCGTTGCGCGGCTCGCTGAGGATCCGCACCAGCGCGGAGCGGTCCAGCGGGGACACCGTGGTGATGACGGGGACCCGGCCGATGAACTCGGGAATGAGCCCGAACTTCAGCAGGTCCTCGGGCATGACCTCGCCGTAGACATCGGTGTCGTCCGCGGAGTGCAGCGGTGCTCCGAAGCCGATGCCGCGACGACCCGCGCGGGAGGTGATGATCTCGTCCAGACCTGCGAAGGCCCCGGCGACGATGAACAGGACGTTCGTCGTGTCGATCTGGATGAACTCCTGGTGCGGGTGCTTGCGGCCACCCTGGGGTGGGACCGACGCCGTCGTGCCCTCGAGGATCTTGAGGAGGGCCTGCTGCACCCCCTCGCCCGAGACGTCACGGGTGATCGACGGGTTCTCGCTCTTGCGGGCGATCTTGTCGACCTCGTCGATGTAGATGATCCCGGTCTCGGCCTTCTTGACGTCGTAGTCAGCGGCCTGGATCAGCTTGAGGAGGATGTTCTCGACGTCCTCGCCCACGTAGCCGGCCTCGGTGAGGGCCGTGGCGTCAGCGATCGCGAACGGGACGTTGAGCATCTTCGCAAGGGTCTGGGCGAGGTACGTCTTGCCGCAACCCGTGGGCCCGATGAGCAGGATGTTGGACTTGGCGAGCTCGACCTGGTCGGCGTCGCCCTTGGCGGCCTCACCGGCCTGGACGCGCTTGTAGTGGTTGTAGACCGCGACGGCGAGCGAGCGCTTGGCGGGCGACTGGCCGATGATGTACTGCTCGAGGAAGTCGAAGATCTCGCGAGGCTTGGGGAGCTCGACCATGCCCACCTCGGTGGCCTCGGCCAGCTCCTCTTCGATGATCTCGTTGCACAGGTCGATGCACTCGTCGCAGATGTAGACCCCTGGGCCCGCGATGAGCTTCTTGACCTGCTTCTGGCTCTTGCCGCAGAAGGAGCACTTGAGCAGGTCCGCGCCGTCTCCGATGCGTGCCACTGCACTCTCCTCCCTGGGGCCACCGACGGCGGCCCTCACCTCCACCATTGCACACCACGGTGGCCCTGCTGTCAGCACGACCGGCCGCACCGGGCGTGTCCTTCACCCGGTCCGGGCCACGCGTCGTGCTGCGGGGCCCGGACCGGAGGGGCTCAGGCCTTCGGCTGGGCCGTCTTGCGGCTCTCGAGGACCTGGTCCACCAGACCGTAGTCGAGGGCCTGGGCCGCGCTGAGGATCTTGTCGCGCTCGATGTCCAGACGGACCTGGGACGCCTCCCGGCCCGCGTGGAGCGCGATCGTGTCCTCCAACCACTCGCGCATGCGGATCAGCTCGTTCGCGTGGATCTCGATGTCCGAGGCCTGCGCGTAGCCGCCGCCCTCGAGGGCGGGCTGGTGGATCAGCACCCGGGCGTTCGGCAGCGCGAGCCGCTTGCCCGGCGCACCGGCCGCGAGCAGCACGGCGGCGGCCGAGGCCGCCTGCCCGAGGCACACGGTCTGGATCTCGGGCTTGATGTACTGCATCGTGTCGTAGATCGCCGTCATGGCCGTGAAGGAGCCACCGGGCGAGTTGATGTACAGGATGATGTCCCGGTCCGGGTCCTGGCTCTCGAGGACGAGGAGCTGGGCCATGACGTCGTCGGCCGAGGCGTCGTCGACCTGCACGCCGAGGAAGATGATGCGGTCCTCGAAGAGCTTGGTGTAGGGGTCCTGGCGCTTGAAACCGTAGGCGGTGCGCTCCTCGAACTGCGGAAGCACGTACCGCGAGGACGGCACGCCGTGGGGCAGGGCCGGGATGCCGGGGGCGGCGCCGGAGCCGCCCGCCAGCGCTGCGGCGCGGGAGATGTACTGGTGCTCGGTGCTCACGGGTACTCCTTGGTGGTGTGGGAGACGACGGCGGGCCGGGGGCTCTCCGGCCCCGGGTCAGGACGCGGTCGTGCCACCGCCTCCGCTGACGGAGCCAGCGTGGGTCACCACGTGGTCGATGAATCCGTACTCGAGCGCCTCCGCCGCCGTGAACCAGCGGTCACGGTCGGAGTCGATGTTGACCTGCTCGGGCGTCTTCCCGGTCTGCTCGGCGATGAGTCCCGCGAGCACGCGCTTCATGTGCAGGATCAGCTCGGCGTTGATCCGCACGTCGGTCGCGGTCCCACCGATGCCACCGGACGGCTGGTGCATCAGGACCCGCGTGTGGGGCGTCGCGTAGCGCTTGCCCTTCGTGCCCGAGGACAGCAGGAACTGGCCCATCGAGGCCGCGAGCCCCATGCCGACCGTGGCGACGTCGGGCTGGATGAACTGCATCGTGTCGTAGATCGCCATCCCGGCCGTGATCGAGCCGCCCGGAGAGTTGATGTAGAGGAAGATGTCCTTCTCGGGGTCCTCCGCGGCGAGCAGCATGAGCTGCCCGCAGATCGCGTTGGCGTTCTCGTCACGGACCTCCGAGCCGAGCCAGATGATGCGCTCGCGCAGCAGGCGGTTGTAGATCGTGTCGTTCAGGCCCATGCCCGAAGTGTCTCCCCGCGCGGCGCGCGGGGGCTGTGCGTGGCCTGTCATCTCGTTCACGGCTCTCCCTCGTCCAGCCTGCCCCGGGCGACTGCGGCCCGGGTCCTCAACGTGTCCAGCGACCCTAACGCGCTGCGCGCGGCGGTTCCGGCCCCGGCGGGGCCGTTTCGCTGACGGCGCACGCGCGGCGCACCGGTCGCAGGCCGCCCTCGTGATGCGCCGCC
>NZ_JALPKN010000018.1 GCF_023630195.1 Actinotalea sp. C106
GCCCGGCCCGGCCCCGCCCAGCCCCGCCCGGCCCGGCCCCGCCCGGCCCAAGCACACCCCGTCCCCGGGTCCCTGGCCGCACCCTCGCAGATCTCGTGTCAGAACCCTAGGTACCCAGGGGTATCTGCGGTTCTGACACGAGCGGTGCGCGATCTCGTGTCAGAACCTGGGGGTGCTCTAGGTATTGCTCCTTCTGACACGAGATGGGGGATGGGCGTTGACCTCAGCGACCTGGGGTTGGTAGACAGTGAGCGCGGGAATGCGCTTCCCGCATCCGTGAAACGATTCACTCGGTCCATCAACGTCGATCACCGAGGAGAGGGACGGAGTGCCGCCCCGACCGGGCTGCATCCGACTCGCCCCGCGGGCGCCTGGCGCCGGGCCGACCCACCACCGGGAGCAGCTCCGATGACACCACCCGTCCCACGGCGCCGATCGCGCGTCGTCCCCACCGCCCTGGCCGCCGCCGGGGCCATGATCGCCACGATGGCCGTCATGCCGACCGCGGCGGCAGACCCGGGCGACGAGCCCGTGGACCTCCGCTTCGACTTCCAGCCCTCGGGCGCCCCCGTCGCCGAGGGGTTCACGGAGGTGACCCGCGCGGTCGCCTACGACGAGGAGACCGGGTACGGCTTCACCACCGACCTCGGGCAGCTCAACGACCGCGACCGCGGCTCGGCCGTGGACGACCTGCGCCGTGACTTCGTCCTGCCGCCCATCGGCGACGGCGCCGAGTTCGTCGTCGACGTGCCCGACGGCGAGTACACCGTCACCACCTGGTCGGGGGACCACATCGCGTCCTCCCGCACCACGTACACGATCGAGGGCGAGGCCTACGGCGACCAGGGCGCGGGCTCGGCGGTCATCAACGAGCGCGTCTTCGACCCGGTCGTGGTCGAGGACGGCCAGATGACCATCCTGGTCGGCGGCAGCTCGCCGCGGCTCAACGGCATCTCGATCCAGTCGGCGCTGCCGGCCCCCACGGGTCTCGCGGCGACCGAGGTCACCACGGACCCGCCCTCGGTCACCCTCAAGTGGGAGGCGAACGACCAGCTCGACAGCTACCGCGTGGACCGCGCCGTCCCGGGGGGCGAGCCGCAGACGGTCAGCGAGCAGGAGGGCACCAGCTTCACCGACACCGACGTCGTCCTGGCCGGTCGCTACGAGTACACCGTGACCGGGCTCGACGCCGAGGGCCGCGAGGGTCGTACCAGCGAGCCGCTCGAGGTCGCCGTCGTCGAGGACGGGGCCGAGGCCCCGGCCGCACCCACGGGTCTCACGGTGGGAGAGGTCGAGCGCGACCAGCTGAGCTTCACCTGGCAGCCGGTCGACGGCGCGATCGCCTACGACGTGCAGCGTGCCACCCGGGCCGACGGTCCGTTCACCACGGTCGAGCGCGTGACCGAGGCGGCCTTCACCGACACCGACGTGCTCACCACCATCGAGTACCACTACCGGGTCTCGGCGATCAGCGCGGGCGGCTCCTCGGAGTACTCCGAGGTCCTGACCACCCCCGCGGTGACCACCCTGGTCCGCGAGGCCGAGTACCTGGACCGCTCGCCCGTGGCCGTGGCCACCGACGGCGGCGTGTACGTGGGCTGGCGCCAGCTGGGTACCGACCCTGACGACGTGGCCTTCAACGTGTACCGCGACGGCGTGCGGATCAACGACGCACCCCTGACGGGCTCGACCAACCTGCTCGACGAGGACGGCGCGGCCGACTCGACCTACCGCGTGACCGTGGTGGGGGAGGGCACCGAGGCGGACGCGACGGAGGAGTTCGAGGTCTGGGCCGACGGTCACCTCGACATCCCGCTGAACAAGCCCGAGGGCGGCGTCACCCCCTCGGGCGAGGAGTACACCTACAGCGCGGGGGACGCGAGCATCGGTGACCTCGACGGCGACGGGCAGTACGAGGTCGTCCTGCTGTGGAACCCCTCCAACGCGCAGGACAACTCGCGGTCGGGCTACACGGGCAACGTCTACGTCGACGCCTACACCCTGGGCGGCGAGCAGCTGTGGCGCATCGACCTGGGGCGCAACATCCGCGCCGGGGCGCACTACACCCAGCTGATGGTCTACGACCTGGACGGCGACGGGAAGGCCGAGGTCACGATGAAGACCGCGGACGCGACCGTCGACGGCGCAGGGACCGTGATCGGGGACGCCGAGGCCGACTACCGCAACTCCGGCGGGTACGTGCTGAGCGGTCCCGAGTACCTGACCCTCTTCGAGGGGGAGACGGGGGTCGCTCTCGACACGATCGACTACGTCCCGCCGCGCGGCAACGTCGGCTCCTGGGGCGACGGCTACGGCAACCGCGTCGACCGGTTCCTCGCGGGGGTGGCCTACCTCGACGGCGAGAGCCCGAGCGTGATCTTCTCGCGCGGCTACTACACGCGGACCGTCATCGCGGCCTGGGACGTCGTCGACGACCAGCTGGTCGAGCGGTGGGTCTTCGACTCCGACGAGGCCGGCAACCAGTACGCCGGCCAGGGCAACCACCAGCTCTCGGTGGCCGACGCCGACGGCGACCAGAAGGACGAGATCATCTTCGGTGCCCTGACCATCGACGACGACGGGACGGTGCTGAACAACTCGGGGCTCGGCCACGGGGACGCGATGCACGTGAGCGACCTCATCCCGTCGCGTCCAGGCCTCGAGGTCTTCCAGGTGTACGAGTGCATGAGCTGCTCGGGCAACCGGGCCGGCGCCATGCGTGACCTCGCCACCGGCGAGATCATCTGGGAGATCCCCGGCAACCGTGACACCGGCCGCGGCGCCTCGGGGGACATCGACCCCCGCTACGACGGCGCGGAGTCCTGGGCGATCGGCGGGGACTACGCGTGGAACTCGACCGTCGGGCACATGATGGCCGCGGACGGCACCAAGATCGGCGAGCAGATCCCCGCCGCGAACTTCCTGACCTGGTGGGACGGTGACCTGCTCCGCGAGATCACCGACCACGACTTCGACGACGGCCCGCGTACCGGTGAGCCGACCATCGCCAAGTGGGACTGGGAGAACGAGGAGGCCGTGGAGATCCTGCGGCCCGAGGGCGTCCTGACGAACAACGACACCAAGGGCAACCCCGCCCTGCAGGCGGACCTCTTCGGCGACTGGCGCGAGGAGCTCGTCTACCGGACCGAGGACTCCACGGCCCTGCGGGTGCTGACCACCACCGACGTCACCGAGCACCGGATCCGCACCCTGATGCACGACTCGCAGTACCGCCTGGGTGTGGCGTGGCAGAACGTGGCCTACAACCAGCCCCCGCACCCGAGCTTCTTCCTCGGTGAGGGCATGGAGACCCCGGCTGCGCCGAGCATCCGCACGGTCGGCGAGCACGCCGGCCCGCAGGTGCCCGACGCCGCCCCGGGGCAGATGGCCCTGAGTGATGACAACGGCCACGACACGGGCCTGCGTGATGGTGAGTTCACCGTCACGGCGAACCTGTGGTGGGGGCAGAACGGGACGACGTTCCGGCTGTACGAGGACGGCGAGCTGATCCACTCGGAGCTGATCGAGGACGACACGCCCTCGGCCCAGCGGGTCGCCGTGCCGGTGACGGGCAAGGCGAACGGGACGTACGTGTACACCGCGGAGCTGGTCAACGCCGCGGGGACCACCGAGTCCCGCGAGCTCACGGTGCGGGTGACCGACGCCGACCCGGCGCGCGGGACGCTCTCGCACGACAACTGGGATCGGGACGGGGAGTACACCGTGACGATGAACATGTGGTGGGGCACCAACGCCACCGCGTACCGGTTGTACGAGGACGGTGAGCTGATCGACTCCCAGGAGCTGGTCGCGGCGACCCCGGGTGCCCAGCAGGCGCAGACCGAGGTCACCGGGCGCTCCCCGGGGGAGTACACCTACCTCGCTGAGCTCGAGAACGCGGCGGGGGTGACCGAGACCCGCGAGATCACCGTCCGCGTGAGCTAGCCCCGAGCTCGTGTCAGAACCTCAGGTACCCCCAGGGTCCTGGGGTTCTGACACGAGCCGGGCCCGGACCTCGTGTCAGAACCTGGGATACCTCTGGGTACCCCAGGTTCTGACACGAGAAAAAGAGGGGGCGCTCAGCGGGAGGGCCAAGTCCAGGCGGGGCCCTCGAAGGTGAGCTGGTCGGCGACGCCGGTCGACCCGCCCGAGCGCACCAGCTCGAGCACCTGGGCCTCGGGGCGCAGCGCGCGCACCAGGTCCCCCGCGTGGGTGATCACCACCACCTGGGACCGTTCGGCCGCGTCGAGGATCAGGGCGGCCAGGGCCGGCATCAGGCTCGGGTGCAGGCTCTGCTCGGGCTCGTTGAGCACCAGCAGGCCCGGCGGGCGTGGGGAGAGCAGGGCCGCGACGAGCATCAGGTAGCGCAGCGTGCCGTCGGAGAGCTCGTGGGCTCCCAAGGGCCGCCGCAGGCCCGGCTGGTGCAGCCCGAGGCGGCAGGTGCCGTCCTCGTCCTCGGTGATCTCGAGGCTCGCGCCGTCGAAGGCGTCGGCCACGGTCGCCTCGAGCAGAGCGGCGTTCCCGACGCGCTCGATGGTGGTCAGCGCGGCTGCGAGGTCCTCCCCACCCGTGGCGAGCACGGGCGTGAAGGTCGCGATGCCCGGACGTCGCGCGACCGCGGCGGGATCGGTGCGCATGTGGTCGTAGAAGCGCCACCCCTTGGCCTGCTCGCGGATCGCGTAGAGCTCTGGGGTCTCCGAGGGGTCGGCGAGGGCGGACATCAGCGACTCGTGCGTCCCGAGCTTCCACGCGGCCGTGCGCCACGCACCGTCGTCGCCGCGGGTACGCACCCGGGTGCCGTGCCGGTCGGCGAGGACGCTCGCGGGGCGCAGCACCGGCCCGGCCCAGATCGCCTCGACCTTGATCTCCGGGTCGAGGCCGAAGGGCGTCCCGGGCTGCGGCAGGCCGAGGTCGATCGCGTAGGAGAGGTCATCACTCGCGAAGCCGAGCCGCATCCCGACCCGCTTGCCCGTCCAGGGCCCGGCGTGCAGGGCCGAGCGCATCCCGCCCTCCTGGGCGAGGGTCGTCAGCGCCCCCTCCCGGGTGAGGTCGGCGAGCAGGCGCAGGGCCCGGTAGACGCTCGTCTTGCCCGTGCCGTTCGCGCCCGTGACGACGGTCAGCCGGTCGAGCCCCGTGACGAGGTACTCGAGCGAGCGGTAGCCCTCGATCGCGACGGTCCGGATCATGGCGTGACTCTAGAGGCACGGGAGCGCCACGGCGCCCACGCTGCAGCCCGCCCCGCACCACGGCATGCTGTCCCCGTGCCGGCCACCACGACCTCCACCGACCCCGCCACGCAGACGCCGCTCGCCCCGCGCTGGGCGCTGCTGCCGGCCGCGGGGGTCTCGGCCTCGGCCGTGCTGCTCTTCGGGGTGCACCTGCGGCCGCACGGCTACGTGGTCCTGGTGCTGAGCCTGGGCCTCGCCTACCTGGTGCACCGCCCCCTGGCGAAGGATCTGCTCCTCATCGCCCTGGGCATCAGCATCGTCAGCACCACGTCCATGGAGGCCGACCTCGAGTGGGGCCGGTTCTTCGCGATCGGCACGGCCCTGACCCTCGCGGTGCTGGTGCCCTTCCTCGTGGACCGGTTCGTGTACCGCCGTCGGGCGATCCGCTTCCCGTGGCGCACCGGGCAGAAGTGGCCGACCGTCGAGAAGTGGTACCTGCTCGCGGTCCCGCTGCTGGGCTGGGCGATCCTGCCGACCTACTTCATCACCTCGGGGGCCTACCAGAACTGGCCGGAGATCACTGACAGCAGCGTGCTGATGCGGTTCTTCGTCGGGGTGAACGCGGTGGGCACCTGGGACGAGCTCTTCTTCATCTGCCTGTGCTTCGCGCTGCTGCTGCGTCACTTCCCGGCCTGGCAGGCGAACCTCCTGCAGGCGGCGATCTTCGTGTCCTTCCTGTGGGAGCTCGGCTACCGCGAGTGGGGGCCGGCTCTCACGATCCCGTTCGCGCTGCTCCAGGGCCTGATCTTCACGCGCACCCGGTCCCTGACCCTGGTGCTCATCGTGCACCTGCTCTTCGACGCGATCGTGTTCATGGCGATCGTGCACGCCCACCGCCCGGAGATGTTCTCGATCTTCATCTACTGAGGAGGTGGCGTCCCGCCGGGTGCTGGCGGCAGGGGCCCCTCCGGCGTGGTCTCGACCGGTGCCTGAGGCGGGTGCCACCGCAGCAGCACCAGCCCGACGACGGCGGTCGCGGCCAGCGCGAGCATTCCGGTCACGGCCAGGCCCCAGCGCACCCCGAGGGTCTCGGCCAGCCAGCCCTGGAGCAGACCGCCGAACGCGTGGCCCCCGAGCAGCATCGGCGAGTAGATCGCCATGACCCGGCCCCGCACCGAGGGCTCGGCCGCGAGCTGGACGTAGGTGGCCGCGCTGGTGAGGAAGAACAGGGTCGCGGCGCCGACGACGACGAGCATCACCAGGAAGCTCAGGTGCGTGGGCATGCCGGCCGCGGCGAGCTCGGCCACCCCGAAGACCCCCGCTCCGATCACCACCGTCCGCACCCGCAACCGGCCGAGCCGGGCCGCGACCACCGCCCCGATGAGGGCGCCGAGGGCGCTGATCGAGTTGTAGAGCCCGAACCCGCGCGCCCCCGTCTGCCAGACCTCGTCGGCGAAGGTCGAGAGCACCACGGGGCCGTTGAGGCCGAGGGCGCCCATGAACCCGGCGAGCACCACGACCCACATGAGGTGCGGTCGGGTGGTGACGAAGCGGAAGCCCTCGCGGAGCTGTCCTCGAGCCCGGGGGCTGACCGGCACGCGGTGCAGCTCGCGGGGGCGGATCGCGGCGATGAGGGCGACGACCGCCAGGCAGATCAGGCCGTTGACGCCGAAGGCCCAGCCCTGGCCGACCTCGGCGATCACGATCCCTGCCATGGCCGGGCCGATCAGGCCGCCGCCCTGGTTGAGGGCGTTGGTCATGCTGATCGCGGGGCGCAGCCGACCGTCCCCGACCACCTCGTTGACCAGCACCTGGCGGGCGGGCATGTCGATCGCGGTGATCAGCCCGAGGACCACGGCGAGGGCGTAGAGGTGCCAGACGGCGATCGCCCCGCTCAGGGTGAGCGCGGCCAGCACGACCGCAACCAGGGCGGACGCCGCCTGGGCGCCCATGACCAGACGCCGCTTGTCGTGCCGGTCGGCGATCACCCCACCCAGGGGCCCGACGACGAGCAGGGGCAGGAACTGCAGGGCCACCACGACCCCGACCGCGGCCGGGCTGCCGGTGAGCTCGAGCACCAACCAGTCTTTGGCCATGCGCAGCATCCACACGCCGCTGCTGCCGAGCACCTGGGCCGAGAGGTAGAACCGGAAGGCCCGGCTCGCCAGCAACGGTGGCTGGCTCGCCGGTGGGTCCTGCGGCTCCTCGGGGTGGTGGGGCCCGCCGGGGGCACCGGGGCCCGAGGTCAGGGCAGGCGGACGTGCTGCGGGCCGAGCTCGTCGACCGAGCTCACCCCGAGCAGCGCCATCGTGCGGGTGACCTCGCGGGTGAGGATATCCGCGGCGCGGTCCACGCCCCGTTCGCCACCGGCCATGAGGCCGTACAGGTAGGCCCGGCCGACCATGGTGGCGTCGGCGCCGAGGGCGAGGGCCGCGACGACGTCCGCCCCGGTGAGGATGCCGGTGTCCATCCAGACCTCGGCCCGGCCGTCCACCGCCTCGGCGACGTCGGGCAGCAGGCGCAGGGGCACGGGGGCGCGGTCGAGCTGGCGGCCGCCGTGGTTGGAGAGCACGACGGCATCGGCCCCGGCCTCGACCACGCGGCGCGCGTCCTCGACGGTCTGGATCCCCTTGATGATGAGGGGGCCGTCCCAGCTGGCCCGCAGCCACTCGAGGTCGGCGAGGGTCATGCTCGGGTCGAAGAGCTGGTCGAGCAGCTCGGCGACGGTGCCGTCCCAGGCCGAGAGCGAGGCGAAGGTCAGGGGCTTGGTGGTCAGCAGGTTCATCCACCACGCGGGGTGCATCCCGGCGTCGAGCACGGTCTTGACGGTCAGGGCCGGGGGGATGGAGAAGCCGTTGCGCACGTCGCGCAGCCTGGCCCCAGCGACGGGGACGTCCACCGTGAGCTGCAGCGCCTCGTAGCCGGCCGCCTTGGCGCGGGCCATGAGGTCCTCGCCCGCGGCACGGTCCTTCCAGACGTAGAGCTGGAACCATTTGCGCGCCTCGGGGGAGGCTGCGGCGACGTCCTCGATCGAGGTGGTGCCCATGGTCGACAGCGCGTAGGGGATGCCCCGGCGGCCGGCCACCCGCACGACGGCGCGCTCGCCCTCGTGGTGCATCAGCCGGGTGAAGCCGGTCGGCGCGAAGGAGAACGGGACCGCCGCGGGGCGGCCGAGCATGGTCGTGGTCGTGTCGACCGCGGAGACGTCCTGGAGGATCGAGGGCCGCAGCTCGAGGTTGCGGAAGAGCGTGCGGGCACGGCGCAGGCTGATCTCGGCGTCGGCCGCGCCGTCGGTGTAGTCGAAGACCGAGCGCGGGGTGCGGCGCTTGGCGGCGCGGCGCAGGTCGAGGATCGACAGCGCGCGGTCCAGGCGCCGGGTGGTCGGGTCGAGCTCGATCGGCTTGGCCCGCAGGAGGGGCCTGAGCTCGGACCACTTCGGGAACTGGCGCTCGGTCACAGTGGCTCCGTCGGCACGGGGAAGTCGGGCGGTGAGGCTCGACCAGATTATAACGTTTCAACTTCCGCGTCGAGTCCGGGCGGGCTGATTCTCCCGGAGGGCTTGACGGCGACGCCTCGGATCGTCGAAGGTGCTCTTGTAACGATTCAAACACGGGTGTTGACGCTGCGAGTTGGGCGTACCTACTGTCTGAAAGCGCTTACCCACCGAGCAAGGAGGCTCACCACGATGAAGCGATTCACCCTGAAGTCCATGGGGGTCGCGGCCGCCGCGGCCCTGGTCCTGACCGCGTGCTCCGGCGACGCGGACGACACCGACAGCGGCGAGGCGTACGACCCCGAAGCCCCCGTGACCCTCACCTTCACCTGGTGGGGCAACGACGACCGCGCCGAGCGGTACAACGAGGCCATCGCGCTCTTCGAGGAGGAGCACGAGAACATCACCATCCAGGGCACCTTCGTCGACTGGGACGGCTACTGGACGGGACGGTCCACCGAGGCCGCCGGGCGCTCGCTGCCCGACGTCATGCAGTTCGACCTGTCCTACATGCGTGAGTACTCCGAGAACCAGCACCTCCTCGACCTCTCGCCGTACCTCGGTGAGCAGATCGACACCAGCGGGTTCGACGACGCGCTGATCGAGTCGGGCGCCATCGAGGGCGTCCAGGTCGGCCTGCCGACGAGCACCAACACCCTCGCCCTCTTCTACAACCCGAACCTGCTCGAGCAGACCGGCGTCGAGCCCCCCAGTGACGACTACACCTGGGAGGACTTCAACGACCTCATCGCCGAGGCCACCGAGGCCGGCGAGCAGACCGGTGACGGCGAGCCGATCTACGGCGGCGGGGACTACACGGGCACCTTCTGGTTCTTCCTCCAGTGGCTCGTGCAGGAGGGCAAGACTCCCTTCAACGACGACGGCTCCTTCGGCTTCACCGAGGAGGACATGGCAGCCTTCCTCGAGCTCGCGGCCCCGCTGCGTGACGAGGACCTGGTCTACCCCGTGGACCGCGGCATCCAGCTGCTGCCCCTCGGTGGGTTCACCGTCAACGAGTCGGCCACGGAGATCAGCTGGGACAACTTCCTCGCCGGCTACGTCGCGGACTCGGGCACCGAGGACATCCAGATGATGCCCATCCCGACCGGCTCGTCCGGCGAGAAGGCGATGTTCTTCAAGCCGTCGATGCTCCTGGCTGCCGGCGCGAACACCGAGCACCCCGAGGCCGCGGCGACGTTCATCGACTTCCTGCTCAACGAGCCTGAGGTCGGCCGCATCTTCGGCACCTCCAAGGGGGTCCCGGCGGTCCAGGCCCAGCGTGACGCCATGGAGCTCGAGGAGGGCAGCGTCGACGCCACGGTCGTCGAGTACGAGGAGGCCGTGGCCGAGCACGTGACCGAGCCGGTCCCGGTCCCGGTCAAGGGCTTCGGGTCGATCGAGGCCGAGTACAAGCGCCTCGCCGAGGAGCTCGCGTACGAGTCGATCACGGTGGACGAGTTCGTCGAGCTGTGGTTCACCGAGGCCGAGATGGCCACGCAGTGACCCACCTCGTCTGACCTGTCCGTCTGACCCGACCAACGAACGGACTCTTCCGTGGCACTCACCGATCGGGTGACCCGCACCGGAGGTCTGACCGCCACCCCGTCGTCGTCCGCGCTCAAGCGGCGGCGACGGGGGGCGGAGACCCGGGCTGGTTACGCCTTCCTCGCCCCCTGGCTGCTGGGGTTCCTCGCCCTGACGGCGGGACCCATGCTCGCCTCGCTGTACCTGGCCTTCACCGACTACAACCTGTTCTCCGCCCCGGAGTGGATCGGGCTGGACAACTTCCGCACCCTGCTCGAGGACCCGCGGTTCGCGCAGTCGGCCAAGGTCACGGTGATCTACGCGCTGGTCGGTACGCCGGTCAAGCTGGTCGCGGCCCTCGCGGTCGCGATGTTGCTCAACAACGCCCGTCGTGGGCAGGGCTTCTACCGGTCGGTGTTCTACGCCCCGTCGCTCATCGGTGCGAGCGTGTCGATCGCCATCGTGTGGAAGGCGATGTTCATCGACCGCGGCATCATCGACCAGATCGGTCAGAACTTCGGGTTCGAGGCCGGCGGCTGGGTGGGCAACCCGAGCATGACCATGCCGATGTTCGTGCTGCTCGCCACTTGGCAGTTCGGCGCCCCGATGGTGATCTTCCTGGCCGGGCTCAAGCAGATCCCGGCCGAGCTCTACGAGGCGTCGTCGGTGGACGGCGCCGGCCCGGTGCGGAAGTTCTTCAGCATCACGCTGCCGATGCTCTCCCCGGTGCTCTTCTTCAACCTGCTGCTCGAGACGATCAACTCGTTCCAGGTGTTCGCCTCGGCCTTCATCATCTCGGGCGGGACCGGCGGGCCGGCCGGCTCGACGCTGTTCTACACGCTGTACCTGTACATGCGTGGCTTCGTCGACTTCCGCATGGGCTACGCCTCGGCGATGGCGTGGGTGCTGGTGGTCGTCGTCGGTCTGCTGACCCTGATCTTCTTCCGCACCTCGAGGTACTGGGTGCACTACAGCGGGGAGGCAAAGTGAGCACCGACCAGGTCGTCACCGGCACCGCGGCCGCGGTGTCCCACGAGAGCAGCGCCCAGCTGCGCCGACGCAACCGGTCCCGGTCGCGTCTCGGCTCGGTGGGCTTCCACGTTGGGTCCCTAGCCCTCACGGCCGTGGTGCTCTACCCGGCGCTGTGGATGCTCATGTCCTCGCTCAAGCCGTCCTCGGAGATCGTCGGGAACGTGAGCCTGGTGCCCACGGGCGCCAGCCTGGACAACTTCGTCACCGCGCTCAACGGCATCGGCGGAGTCTCGTTCTGGACGTTCTTCTGGAACTCGGTGATCCTCGCCGTCGGGTCGGTGGTGGGCATCGCGCTGTCATCCTCGGTGAGCGCCTACGCCTTCGCCCGGATCAACTTCCCGGGGCGGAACCTGTGGTTCAGCCTGATGATCGGCACGCTGCTGCTGCCGTTCCACGTCGTGATCATCCCGCAGTACATCGTGTTCAACAATCTTGGTCTGGTGAACACGTTCGTCCCGCTGCTCATCGGCAAGTTCCTCGCCGCAGAGGCTTTCTTCGTGTTCCTCATGGTGCAGTTCATGCGGAACCTGCCGCGTGAGCTGGACGAGGCCGCGCGGATCGACGGGGCGGGGCACATCCGGATCTTCACCGCGATCATGCTCCCGCTCATGAAGCCGGCCCTGGTGACGGCGTCGATCTTCGCCTTCATCTGGTCGTGGAACGACTTCTTCGGTCCGCTGCTCTACCTCAAGGACCCGTCGCTCTTCTCGCTGCCGGTCGCCCTGCGGATCTTCGTCGACCAGACCTCGACCTCGGACTACGGCGCGCAGATGGCCATGGCCGTCCTCGCCCTCATCCCGGTGCTGCTGTTCTTCCTCGTCTTCCAGCGGTACCTGGTGGCGGGCGTCGCGACGCAGGGCCTCAAGGGCTGAGAGGGTGGGCGTCGTGACCCACGACGACGTGACCAGCGGGGCCGGTCCCAGAAGATCGGCCCCGCTGGGGCGTCGCGACAAGCTCGGCCTGCTGGGCGAGACCCTCGTGGTCGGGGCGGCGGTCGCGGTCGTGAGCATCCCGCTGGTCACCGCGGTGCCCGCCGTCGCGGCCTCGGTGCGTCACCTGCGCCGGCACCTGCTCGGCGAGCCCGACACCCTCGGGGCGCTGGGCCGGGAGATCGTCCTCGCGATCCGTGACCTGTGGTGGGTCGGGATTCTGCTTCCCGTGGCCCTGCTCGTGCTGGGCTTCAACCTGTGGGCCGCGGCCTGGGTGCCCGGGGGCGACGTCGTCCGTGTGGTGATCGGAGCGATCGCCGCAGCCCTGGTGGTCGTGGTGCTGCGGGCCGCCGCCCGATGGGTGCCCGGCGCACAGCCAGCCCGTCTGCTGGCCGACGCGGCTCGCCGTAGCCGCTCCGACCCCGCGGGCTCCGCCCTGCTGGTGGTGGCCCTCGGGGTGTGCGGGATGCTCGTGTGGATGCTCGTCCCGCTGCTCCTCGTGGTCGGCGGGCTCGTGGTGCTCGCCGCGGTCGCGGTCGAGAACCGGTGGGACCTGCGCGACGTGAACCTCGACGAGCCCGGTCCTGCGGAACGATGAGCCCTGCACGCATCGCCGTCGTCGGAGCCGGGTGGTGGTCGGCGAACCATCACCTGCCCTCCCTGGCGCAGTACGACGGCGCCGCGCTCGTCGCCGTGTGCGACCCCGTGCGTGAGCGCGCCGAGGAGGTCGCGACCGACCATGACGTCCCCGAGGTCGTGACCGACGTCGAGGACCTGCTCGGCCTGCGGCTCGACGGCGTCGTCGTGGCCACCCCGCACGACACGCACCACGCGATCGCCGGTCGTCTGCTCGACGCGGGCATCGCCGTGCTCGTCGAGAAGCCCCTCACCACCACGACCGCCGATGCCGTGGACCTCGTGCGAAGGGCCGAGCGCGCGGGCGTGCCCCTCGCCGTCGGGTACACCGACCAGTACACGGCGACCTCGGCCCTGGTGCGCAATGCCGTCCAGGGTGAGATCGGCGAGCTGGTCCAGGTCATGGCCGAGTTCAGCTCCTCGACGGCGGGGCTCTTCGCCCAGGCCGAGGATGCGGAGCAGGCCGCAGGCGAGGGCGCCGAGCCGGCCGAGGACGCCGAGCCCGAGGACCAGCACCCGGGCACCTACTCGGCCGACCACGGCGGCGGTCAGGCCCACACCCAGCTGACGCACGTGATGGGCATGGTCTGCTGGGTCACCGGCCGAGAGGTCGCCGAGGTGGCCGCCATGGTGGACCAGCGCGGCCTCGAGGCCGACGTCGACGACGCCGCCGTGATCCGGTTCCTCCACGGCGGGGCAGGGGTGGTCACCTCGACGGGCATGGCGGGCGAGGCCAACGGCGAGCGCCACCACGTCCGCTACCTCGGCACCCGCGGCACGGTCGACCAGGACATGCTCGGCGACCGGGCCTGGCTGCGTCGAGGTGACGGCAGCACCGTGGAGCTCACCGGTGGGCAGGAGGACGTGCCGCGCACCTGGCTCCCTGCGCGCCGGTTCGCCGACCTGACGGTCGGTCGCGCGACCAACCCGGCTCCCGGCCGGTCCGCCGCGGCAGCCGTCGCGTGCATCGAAGCGCTGCTGACCTCGGCCGAGACCCGGCAGTTCGTCACGGTGAGCCGCCTGCCCTGACGGGCAGGCCCCACCAGCTCTGCCCCGACCAGGTCGGCGCAGAGCGTCGCCGGCGGACCCCTCCGCTCAGTTGAGGATCGCCCGGGTCACGGCGACCTGCTCGGTGAGCACGCCGCTGATCACGGTCTGGGTCTCGTTGATCTTGTCGACGGTGCCGCGGATCTGGTCGATCGAGATGATGACGTCGTCCACCTGGGACTGGATGGCCTGGATCTTGGCGGTGACCTCGGTGGTGGCCTGCGCCGTCTCGTTCGCGAGCTCCTTGACCTCGTTGGCCACGACGGCGAACCCGCGGCCCGCCTCGCCCGCGCGGGCAGCCTCGATGGTCGCGTTGAGGGCCAGGAGGTTGGTCTGCGCGGCGATCGACTGGATCACCTCGACGACCTTGCCGATCTGCACGCTGGACTCACCGAGGCCGGCCACCTCGCGGTTGGCGTTCTCGGCCAGGCGCTGTCCCTCGGTCGCGACCGTCGTGGCCGAGAGGACGTTGCGCTCGACCTCCTCGATCGAGATGACCAGCTCCCTCCCGGCGGTCTCGAGGCGGTCGGCCGACGCGAAGCGCCCGAGGGCCTGCCCCACCAGGAAGGCCGTGTTGCGCAGCGCCTGCTCGCGCCCGTCGGTGAGGGCGATCGTGCGGGTGACGAAGAAGTCCATGGTCCCGACCACCTGGCCGCCCACCACGATGGGCAGGCACACGCCGGACTTGACCCCCGCGCGTCCGGCGGCAGGGGCGCGGACGCAGTCCGTCACGTCGGCGAGGTCAGGCACGAAGAGCAGGTCGCGCGAGCGCCAGGCCCGGCCGGCCAGGCCCACGCCCTCCGCGAAGGAGGCCGCACGGGTCACGCGGCGGAACTCGTCCCCCGCGTCGCCCGACTCCTGGACGAAGTGCAGCGCGCGGTCCTCGTCCGAGATCGCCCAGTAGGAGCCGTAGGCCCAGGCGAACCCGGTGCGGATGGTGTCGAGGGCGGTGCCCAGGGCCTGCTCCCGGCTGCTCGCGGTGCTGAGGCCGCGCAGCACGGCCGCGACGGCGGCGGTGTCCTGGGCGGCCTCGGCCTGGCGCTCGCCGGTGGAGAGACGCTCGATGGCCTGCGAGACGAGCACGCCGATGCTGCGCAGGGCGTCGAGGCGTGCGGGCGAGGGGTTCAGTGTCTCGGTGGTGAAGAAGTCCATGGTGCCGACGACGGCGCCGTCCTCGTAGAGGGGGAAGCACACGCCCGAGCGCACGCCGGCCCGCTGGGCCGCGGGGGCGCGGGGGCGCGGACGCAGTCGGTCAGGGTGCCCAGGTCGGCGACGAAGACCAGCTCACGACGGCGCCAGGCGCGGCCCGACAGGCCGACGCCCTCGGCAAAGGATGCCTCCTGGGTCACGCGGCGGAACTCCTCGCCGGCGTCGCCCGACTCCTGGTCGAAGCGCAGGTGCTTCCCGTCGGCTGAGATCCGCCAGTACGAGCCGTACACCCACCCGAAGCAGCGACGGACCGTGCTCAGGGCCGTCGAGACGGCCTCCTCGGCGGTGGTGGTCGAGGCCAGGGCGATGACGACGGCGTTGATGGCCTCGAGGTTGGCGTTGACCTCGGCGAGGGCAGCGGTCTGGACGGCCTCGGCGGTGGAACGGCGGGAGAACATGGGGGACTCCTGGGGGGAGGGCGGAACGGGCGTCATGCAGGGGGGGACGACGAGCCACGTGGACTGTGGATCGGCTCTGGTTGACGGGGAGTGAGGGGTTTGTCCGGAGTTCACCCACGTGGCCGTGGTGCCGGCCCGCCAGATCTGGACGCCGGGAGCGCTCCGTGCCGGGGAGAGCGGCTCGCGGGCATGGTCGGGGTTCACCCGACGACCGTCGGATCCTCCAGGCGACGGAGGGATTCGCCCATGTCCGTCTCTGGGGGCAGCGCCTAGCGTCGTGGAGGACCGAGGCCGGTCGCAGCCCGCAGACCGGCCCTGCTGACCACGACTCAAGGGAGCAATGATGCTTCGCAGGTCCCCTCACCCCCGACGCTCGAGGTCCCTGGCCGCCGGCGCAGCCGCCGGTGCCCTGCTCCTCGCACTGACCGCCTGCTCGTCCGATGATCCAGCCGAGGCGCCCGCGACGGGCGACGGAGGCGCCCCGGGGGAGCCCGTCGAGCTGACGTTCCAGTCCTGGGTGCCGAACATCGACCAGGCGGTCGACGCCTTCAACGCCGCGCACGACGACATCCAGGTCGAGCTCGAGACCATCACGGCCGGGCCCGACGGCGGCTACGCCACGATGATCTCGGCCGTCGAGGCGGGCAACGCGGCCGACGTCGCCCAGGTCGGGTACAGCTCGATCGCCGACTTCCTCCTCGCCGACGCCCTCGAGGACATCACCGAGCACACCGCCGCCCACGCCGACACCTTCACCGACTGGCAGTGGCAGACCGGGGTGTTCGACGAGCGGGTCTACGCCGTGCCGCAGGCCGCTGGGCCCCTGGGCATGTTCTACCGCGAGGACATCTTCACCGAGCTCGGCCTCGAGGCCCCCGAGACCTGGGACCAGTTCTACGAGGCGGCCAAGGTCGTCCGCGCCTCCGACCCCGACCGCTACATCGCGGCCTTCGCCTTCAACCAGTCGCCATGGATGACCGGCCTGGCCCAGCAGTCAGGTGCCCAGTGGTTCACGGTCGAGGGTGACGCCTGGAACGTCGACCTGACCGACGAGAGCACCACCCGGGTCGCCGAGCTGTGGCAGCGGATGATCGACGAGGACCTCGTCAAGATCGAGGCCGACATGTCGAGCGAGTGGAACGCCGACATCCAGAACGGCGACGTGCTGAGCTGGATCTCGGGCTCCTGGGCCGACGCGATCGTGCGGGGCACGGCCCCCGAGACGGCCGGGTCCTGGGGGGTCGCCCACGTGCCGCAGTGGGACGAGGACGACGAGCTCGTCTCGGCCACCTGGGACGGCGGCTCCTCGAGCGTCGTGCTGCGCGGCACCGAGCACCCGGCCGAGGCCGCCGAGTTCGCCCTCTGGCTCAACAGCGACCCCGAGAGCGTGAGCATCCTCACCAGCGTCGGTGCGGGCTGGCCCGCGATCTCCGACACCTCGCAGATCGAGTCCCTGCAGGACGACCCCGAGGTCTTCGACTTCTACGGCGGGCAGAACATCTGGGAGGTCTTCGCCGAGGCCGACGCTGCGGTCGACACCTCCTGGACGTGGCCCCCGCTGGTCTCGACCCTCTACGCGAGCCTCACCGACAACGTGAGCACCGCGATCGAGGACGGAACCGACCTCACCGAGGCCTACGCGACGACCGAGGCGGACATGCGCGCCGCCCTCGAGCAGCGCGGCATCAACGTCGCGGACTGAGGATGACCGCTGCGCCCGTCGCCCGCCGCCGTGGTCGCGCCCAGCGCCACGGCGGCGCGGCCGTCACCCTCATCGGCCCCTTCGTCCTGTTCTTCGCCGTCTTCTTCATCGCGCCGATCGGCTACGCGCTGGTCGACAGCCTGTTCACCCGGCGCAGCAGCGGACTGGGCCTCGGCCGGCCCGAGCGCGTCTTCGTCGCGCTCGACAACTACGTGCAGGCCTTCAGCACCCCGGTGTTCGTCGAGAGCCTCGGCCGGCTGCTGCTCTTCTCGGTGATCCTCGTCCCGATGATGGTGCTCACCGCGCTGGGGCTGGCACTGCTCCTCGAGTCCGGCCGGGCCAGGTTCCCGAAGGTCTTCCGGGTGGTGTTCTTCATGCCCTACGGCGTCCCCGGGGTCATCGCGGCCCTGCTGTGGGGCTTCCTCTACATCCCCGCGACCAGCCCCGTGCTCCAGGGCCTGCGGAGCATCGGCATCGACCTGGCCCCGCTGGGCTCGGACACCGTGCTCTTCGCGATCGCGAACATCGCGCTGTGGGGGTTCGCGGGCTACAACATGCTGATCCTCATCGCTGCCCTGCAGGCCGTGCCCTCCGAGCTCTACGAGGCCGCCTCGATCGACGGCGCGGGCCAGTGGCAGACCATCTGGCGGATCAAGCTCCCGCTGCTGCGTCCCACGATCATCCTGGTCACGGTCTTCACGATCATCGGGACCCTGCAGCTCTTCGTCGAGCCGCTGATCCTGCGACCACTGACCACGGCCATCAACTCCGACTTCACCCCGAACCTCGCGGCGTACAACCAGGCCTTCTCCTACGGCAACGCGAGCCTCGCCGCCGCGATGGCCGTCATCGTCGCGGCGATGGCCTTCCTCGCCTCCTTCGGGTTCCTCAGCCTGGTCAACCGGAAGGGGAACAGAGCATGGTGACCACCACGCAGGCCCCGCACCAGTCCCGACGCCCGGCCAGCACCCCGCGCTCGACGTGGCTCGGCTCGACCGCCGTCATGGCCGTGCTCGTCCTCTCAGCCGTGTACTTCCTGCTGCCGATGGTCTGGGTGCTGATCTCGGCGACCAAGAGTCCCGGTGACCTGTTCTCGACCTTCGGGCTGTGGTTCTCCGACAGCCCGCAGCTCGGGGCGAACCTCAGCCGATTGCTGGGCCAGGACGGCGGTGCCTTCCTGCGATGGCTCGGGAACAGCCTCGTGTACTCGGGGATCGGGGCCCTGGTAGCCATGGTCATGAGCGGGGCGTGCGGCTACGCGCTCGCGATCTACCGCTTCCGCGGCAAGGAGCTGCTCTTCGCGGCCATCCTCGGCGGCGTCCTCATGCCCGCGACCGTGATCGCGTTGCCGCTGTACTTCCTCCTCAACACGGTCGGCCTGACCGGTACCTACTGGAGCGTGCTGCTGCCCAGCATGGTGAGCCCCTTCGGCGTGTACCTGGGGCGCATCTACGCCACGAGCGCCGTGCCCGACGAGGTCGTCGAGGCCGCGCGGCTCGACGGCGCGGGGGAGGTGCGCATCTTCCTCACCATCGCGAGCCGCATGATGACCCCGGCCCTGGTGACGATCTTCCTGTTCCAGTTCGTCGCGATCTGGAACAACTACCTGCTGCCGCTGGTGATGCTCAACGACACCCGGACCTTCCCGGTGACGCTGGGCCTGACCCTGTGGAACTCCCAGATCCAACGGGACCCGAACTTCTACACGCTGGTCGTGACGGGTTCGGCCGTCTCGGCCTTGTTCCTGGTCGCCGTGATGATCTCGCTCCAGCGCTTCTGGCGTGCTGGACTGACCGCCGGCGCGACGAAGGGGTGAGCATGACCGACAGCACGCGGTTCCTCGGCTCGGGGCACGAGCCCGGACCGGCCACCACCGGCCTGACCGGACCGGTCCCCGAGCACCTGCCCGGCCGGCTCACGGTCTGCCTGTGGGACTTCTCCTGGTACACCCGCGCCGCCCCCGGCGAGCCCTACCGCGACCTCGAGGAGGCCTTCGCCGAGACCGTGCACCGCGGCTACAACGCGGTGCGCATCTGCGCGGCCCCCGTGCTGCTCTTCGGCGACCTCGGTCTCGACGGGCTCGCGGTGGACCTTCCCGTGGAGGGTCTGGGCAGCTCGCCCGCGCACGGCAGATACGGCCAACGCACGCGCTGGTACGACGCCGCGGGGGGGTACCGCCTCGACCTGCGGGCCCGCTTCCTCGAGCTGGTGACCACCGCCCGCCGGCACGGCGTGGTCGTCATCCTCGCGAGCTGGGAGTACCAGCAGTCCCCGGCCTTCGCGGCCGACCCCGGCTGGTTCGAGGCGCTGCACGCGGTGCCCTTCGAGGAGCGCTACGGGGTGCTCGCGCGGGCCACGAGCCGCATGCTCGCGGTGCTCGCCGAGCACGGTCTGGCCGACCAGGTGGCCTTCACCGAGATCCACAACGAGGTCGACTTCTCCCTGCTGCCGGCCCTCGCCGGGGCCGGGGAGCGCGGTCGAGCAGGTCGCGGCCGAGCACCCGGGGCAGCTGGTCACGGCGAGCTACGGCAAGCCCCCGCACCTGGACATGGCCGCGGCCAGCCCGAGCCTGCAGGTGGCCCAGTTCCACGTGTACGCCTACGGGGTGCTCGACGCCCTGCAGCAGCAGATCGACATCCGGGGGGCGGGGGACGAGGGCTTCCCGAACGCGACGCTGCGCGGACTGCTGCGGCAGGACGCCCCGAGCCTGGCCGAGTACGGACGGCCTGCGGCCTGGAAGCTCGAGGCGACCGTGGTGACCGACCAGATGGTCTACGGCTACGACTGGATCGACCCGCGTCGGTGGGACGGCTGGCTCTACGACCACTGCGGAGAGCACCGCCTCGCCATGCAGCGCGAGATCACCTCGCGGGTGGTCGCGGTGACCGCGTGGGCCCGACGGCGCGGGGTGCCGACCGTGATCGGCGAGGGCTGGGTGGGCTACACCCCGCGCGACGGGCAGTTCGAGGAAGGCCCCGTGGGCACCGACCTCGCCGAGCTCGGGGTCGCCACGGCCCTCGAGCACGGGGTGTGGGGCATGGTGCTCTCCTCCAACGCGGCCCCGCACCACCCGATGTGGGGCGACGTCGCCTGGCAGCAGCGGGTCAACGCGCAGATCCTGCGCGCCTGAGCGCGTCGGACGGCCTGCTGAGCTGGCCCGCTGAACCGGCCCGCTGACCCGCCCACGGCCAGGGCCCCGTACCGGTCAGCCCTTGTGGTGCGCGCGGTACTGCGAAGGGCTCTCGCCGTGGGTGCGGCGGAAGAGCCGCGAGAAGTAGAAGGGGTCGGTGTAGCCCACCTCGCGGGCCACGACCCCGACGGCCTGGTCCGTGGTGTCGAGCAGGTGCCGGGCGCGGGCCATCCGCAGGGCCGTGTGGTGGGCGATCACCCCGCCGCCGGTCGCGCGGTGGACCAGGGCGCTCAGGTGCGAGGGAGAGACCCCGACCAGGGCCGCGAGGTCGGCGACGGTGATGGGGCTGTCGAGCCGGTCGGCCAGGTAGCTCATCGCCCGCTCGAGCGGGTCGCCGCGCACGCCGGTCAGCTGGTCGGTGGCGAGCAGGGTCAGCAGGTTCCACGCCACCCCGGCGGTGCCGAGCAGGCGTGCGGGGGACTGGTCGCGCTCGAGGTTGCTGACGATCTCGGCGAGGAGGGCGACCACGCGGTCCACGGCACGCAGTTGGATGACCGGGCGCTCCGAGGTCGCCCCGGTGCCCGCCACCAGCTCGCGCAGGTCGGTACCGCGCAGGTGACACCACCAGATCGTCCAGGGCTCGATCTCCGAGGCGCCGTAGGCGTGCGGCTCGCCGGCCGGGACCAGCAGGGCGCTCCCCGCGCCGATCCGGTGCCGCGACCCGCTCAGGTGAGCCCAGCCGGCCCCGGCCACGCACACGATGACGATGGTCTCCTCGGTCCCGCGAGGGCGCTCGCGGGCGTGGTCGGCGGCCCGTGGGAACCAGCCGGCGTCGCTCACCACGAGCCGCCGGGTGATCGGCCGGGCGAGGGCCGCCGTCACGAGCGGACGGGGCACCACGCACAGGCGTTGGTTCTCGAATCCGTCCCGCAGGGCCATGGTCCGGACCGTAGCAGCAGCGGATCGTCCAGGGCGGGTGGAGGACCGACCATTCCGCCCCGCCGGGCCCGCGCCTAGGTTCGACCTCGTGGACGACAGCGTTGACCTCCTCCCCGACACCCCTGCCGAGCTGCGCGAGCGCCTGGCCGCCGGGGCCGCGGTGGCCTGGCGGCAGCCGGTCGTCATGCCGACCTACGCCCCGGCCGAGCCCGAGCGCTACCCGATGTTCCTCGAGCGCCGGGTCTACCAGGGGGCCAGCGGTCGGGTGTACCCGCTGCCCTTCGTCGACGGGGTGGCCGACCGCGCCGAGCCCCGCGCCTGGGAGGCCATCCACCTCGAGAACCGCTGGTTGCGACTCATGGTCATGCCCGAGCTCGGTGGGCGGGTGCACGTCGCCTGGGACAAGACCGCGGGGTACGACCTCTTCTACCGCAACCGCGTGATCAAGCCTGCGCTCGTCGGGCTCGCGGGGCCGTGGATCTCCGGGGGCCTGGAGCTCAACTGGCCCCAGCACCACCGGCCGACCACCTTTCTCCCGGTGGCCACGCAGGTCGAGGAGCACGAGGACGGCGCCGTGACCGTCTGGTGCTCGGACCACGACCCCTTCGCCCGGATGAAGGGCATGCACGGCATCCGTCTGCACCCCGACCTCGCGACGCTCGAGCTCGTGGTGCGGCTGCACAACCGCACCGAGGACGTGCAGACCGTCATGTGGTGGGCCAACGTCGCGGCGCGGGCCCACGACGGGTACCAGTCGTTCTTCCCTACCGACGTACGGCACGTGGCCGACCACGCGCGCCGGGCCATCACGGCCTTCCCGCGCGCAGACCGGCCGTACTACGGCATCGACTACCCGGCGCGGGTCACGGCCGAGGACCCCGAGGCGGACCGTCTCGACCTCTTCCGGAACATCCCGGTGCCGACCTCCTACATGGTGCTCGAGACCCAGGACGACTTCTTCGGCGGGTACGACCACCACGCCCAGGCGGGGTTCGTGCACTGGGCCGATCGTCGGATCGCCCCGGGGAAGAAGCAGTGGACCTGGGGTAACGCGGCCTTCGGGCAGGCCTGGGACCGTCAGCTGACCGACGAGGACGGCCCCTACGTCGAGCTCATGGCCGGGGTCTTCACCGACAACCAGCCGGACTTCTCGTTCCTGCGACCCGGCGAGACCCGGACCTTCTCGCAGTACTGGTTCCCGATCCACCGGATCGGGCCCGCGCACCAGGCCACCCGGGAGGCGGCGGTCTCGCTCACGGTCGCCCACGGGGTGGCCCAGGTCGGGGTCGCGAGCGCCCGGGGGCTGCCGGGGGCGACGGTGCGGCTCGAGCGGGCTGGGCTTGAGAGGGCTGGGCTTGAGAGGGCTGGGCTCGAGGGGGCTGGGCACGAGTCGGCGGAGCCCGCGGACGCAGGGCCGCAGGTGCTGGCGACGTGGACCGTCGACCTGGCCCCGGGGTCGCCGCTGGTCGAGACCTGCCCGGTCCCTGCCGCAGTCACCGCGCGGGACGTGGCCCTCGTCGTCGAGCACGCCGGGCGCGAGCTGCTGCGCTGGGGCGAGCGCCCGGACCCCGGAGACCACCCCGAGCCGGCGGGCGCCACCCGGCCCCCCCGGCCCGCCGCCGTCCCGA
>NZ_JALPKN010000190.1 GCF_023630195.1 Actinotalea sp. C106
CGACTTGGGGCGCTGCCGGTGCCGCGGACCGACGACGAGCTCGGAGCGCTGGCGCGGACCCTCAACGAGATGCTGGACCGCCTCGAGGTCGCCGCCGCGCGGCAGCGGGCCTTCGTGGCCGACGCGGCCCACGAGCTCCGGTCACCGCTCGCCGCCCTGCGGGCCAGCATCGAGGTCGCCCGGGCCCACCCCGAGACCTACCCCGCCGGGGCCCTCGCGCAGGACCTCGAGGATGAGGTGCTCCGGATGCAGGCGCTGGTCGACGACCTCCTGCTGCTTGCCCGCATGGGCTCGCGACCCCGCCCGAGCACGCCCCTGGACCTGCGGGCCGCGGTGGAGGAGGCGATGGGCGGGCTCGTGGCCGGCGGGGTCGTGATCCGGGTCGACGGTGACGGCGAGACGCAGGGCGAGCGCACCGCCGTCGTGCGGGTGGTGCGCAACCTGGTGGAGAACGCAGCCCGGCACGCCCGCACCACGGTGCACGTGCACGTCGTCGACGGTGCCGTCACGGTCGAGGACGACGGCAACGGCATCCGCGCCGAGGACCGTGAACGAGTCTTCGCGAGGTTCGTCCGGCTCGACGAGGCGCGCGAACGCGAGGCAGGGGGCAGCGGGCTCGGGCTGGCCATCGCCCGGGAGATCGCGCGGGAGCACGGCGGAGACGTGACCCTCGACGAGAGCACCCTCGGCGGGCTCCTCGCCCAGGTGAGCCTGCCGCAGCACGCGAGCCTGGACCCCGGGCAGGCTGCGGGCCCTTCGGGTCAGTCCTCCCCCACCCCGGGGGCGGAGACGAAGACGCAGAAGGGGTGGCCCGCAGGGTCCGCGTAGACGTAGAGGGCCTCGTCCGGGTCCGCCGACCGGTCGAGCAGGAGCCGTGCGCCGAGGTCGAGCAGGCGGCGGTGCTGGGCGGCGAGCTCCTCGGCCGAGCCGACCGTGGTGTCCAGGTGCAGCATCTGGGGGTAGGGCCCCTCGGGCCAGGTCGCCTCGGGCAGGTCGGCGACCTGCTGGAAGGCGATCGACACCCCGGGGTTGCGCAGCACGAGCCAGTCCTCCCCGGCGGGGTCGGGCTCACCGGGCGGGGGCGGCTCGTCCCCCGGCCGGTACGTCAGACCGAGGACCTCGCGGTAGAACTCGGCGAGCTCGCGCGCGGAGCGGCAGTCGAGCACGACCTGGCGCAGGGTCGGGTAGGTCGGGCTCATCGCGCACCTCCTGGGTCGACGGGCCTCCAGGATGCTGCGGAGCTCGGGTCAACGCACCCGGAGGTCGCCCGACCCCTGGATGTCGCTCGTCACGCGCGCTCCACCGCCGTGAGTCACGGAGCCGCTCCCCGCGATGCTCACGTCGAGGGTCCTGGTCGCCTCGACGTCGACATCCCCCGAACCGGCGATCGAGACCGCGGCGTCGCGGCTGGTGAGCCCTTCTCCCTCGTAGGCCCCCGACCCCTCGATGCTGACCTGCAGCTCGGCAGCCCGCCCGCCGAGGACCACGTCCCCCGAACCGGCGACCGACACCGCGGCGCCCTGGACGTCGACCCCGTCGACACGGACCGCTCCTGAACCCTGGATGCTGACCGCCAGGGTCTCGCCATCGGCTCGGTCGACCGTGATGTCCCCCGATCCTGCGAGCTCGACCGCCTCGAGGTCGGTCACCACGAGGTGGTAGGAGACCGCGCCGGGCCCGCGCCACCCGAAGGACCTCTCGGTGCCCAGCCGGAGCACGCCGTCGTCGACCTCGCTCGTCAGACGAGGCAGGACGCGCTCCCCTGCCGTGACCGTGAGGGAGGGGCTGGTGCCGTGCTCGACGGTCAGGTCCCCCGAGGTGGCCAGCTCGACCGCCGTGACCTCCGCGATCTCGCGGGTCTCGGTGGTCCTGGGCCCGACCGCTGCCGTGCTGCCGCAGCCTGCGAGCACGACGAGGCCGACGACGGCGGTGAGCACAGCGGGCAGGGGGCGGAGCGTCATGGTGGTCCTCGTCCTCGGTGGGCCCCCGGCGGTGACGTGGGACGCCCCACCGCCGGGACGGCGCAGTCCCTCCGCGCCACCTCCAGCCTGGTGGACCTCCTCGGTCCGGCGCATCGGGTACGACCCCGAGCCGCCCCTGAGCCCGAGGCGCTGATCCCTGAGGCGGGGTCGGGGTCCTCACGCAGCGGCTGGGTCCGTCGGCAGCACCGTTGTGATGCACATCACGCACTTGACGCAGTATCTGCAAAGTTGCATCCTGTGCAAGGACGAGAGGACCTCATGACGACCACCACCCCCCTGCGCGAGCGGCAGCGCGAGCAGACCCGTGCGCTCATCGCCCGCACCGCGGTCGACCTCGCGATCGAGCGCGGCTACCCGAACGTCACCGTCGAGGAGATCGCCGCCGCGGCCGGGGTGGCCCCGCGCACCTTCTTCAACCACTTCGCCACCAAGCGCGACGCCCTGCTGAGCTGGACCACGCGGCTCGAGCCGGCCGCGGTCGAGGCCTTCCTCTCCCCCGAGGCCCCCGGCCTCGCCGCGAGCCTGCAGGAGCTGCTCCTGGCCTACGTGGCCAGCGCCGACCGGGACGAGCTCGGCCGCATGCAGGAGCTCCTCGACACCAACCCGGAGCTGCGCCCCCAGGTCCGCGACCTCTTCCGCGAGTTCGAGGCCTCCCTCGCCGACGCCATCGGCCGTCGGCCCGAGGTGGACGCCGGTTCCCCCGAGCCACGAGTCCTGGCAGCGCTGAGCACCGCGGTCTTCCGGGCGTCCTTCTCGGAGTGGACCGGTGCGCAGGGCAGCACGACCCTCGCCGAGTGCGTGGCGAGCTCCTTCGCGATCGTCCGCCGCGCCCTCGGTCGCACCGACCCGTCGCACCAGGACACCGAGCAGGAAGGCGACGAGGCATGACCGCCCTGGCCACCGACGCGCCGTCGGCCCCGACCCCGTCGCGCCACGGACGACGCGAGATCACGCTGCTGTTCGCCGGGCTCATGATCACGATGCTGCTCGCCTCGCTCAACCAGACCGTCCTGAGCACCGCGCTGCCGACCATCGTGGGCGAGCTGCACGGCGTCGAGCACATGCTCTGGGTGATCACCGCCTTCATCCTCGCCTCGACCGTGACCATGCCGGTCTACGGCAAGCTCGGCGACCTCCTCGGACGCAAGCCGCTGCTGGTCGTCGCGATCGGGCTGTTCATGGCCGGCTCCGTGATCGGCGGCCTCGCGCAGGACATGACCTGGCTCGTCGTCGGCCGGGCCGTGCAGGGTCTCGGGGGTGGCGGCCTGATGATCCTGTCGCAGGCGACCATCGCCGACGTCGTCCCGGCCCGCGAGCGCGGTCGCTACATGGGGATCATGGGCGGGGTCTTCGCGGTCTCCTCGGTGGCCGGGCCCCTGCTCGGCGGATGGTTCACCGAGGGGCCGGGCTGGCGCTGGGCCTTCTGGATCAACCTGCCCCTGGGTGTCCTCGCGATCGTCGCGGCCCTGCTCTTCCTTCACCCCCGGCGCGCCCCCGTCGCCCGGCCCCGGCTCGACTGGGCCGGCATGGCCTCGATGACCGTGGCCACGACCGGTCTGGTGCTGGTCGCGACCTGGGGCGGCGCGCAGTACGCGTGGACCTCCCCGACCATCCTCGCCCTGGCGGGGACGACCCTCGTCGCGGCGGCGCTCTTCGTCTTCGCCGAGGGACGGGCCGCCGAGCCGATCGTGCCCCTGCACCTCTTCGCCGACCGCAACTTCAACCTGACGACCACGGCCGGGCTGCTGACCGGCGTCGCGATGTTCGGCGCGATCTCCTACCTGCCCACCTACCTGCAGATGACCGCCGGGGTCGACGCGACCCATGCGGGCCTGCTCATGGTGCCGATGATGGGCGCCCTGCTGCTGACCTCCGTCCTCACCGGCCGCGCGGTCAGCCGCACCGGGCGCTACAAGTGGCTCCCCGTGGGCGGCTCGGTGCTCGTCGCGGTCTCCCTCGCGCTGCTCTCGACCATGACCCCGCAGACCTCGCTCGTGCTCATCGGCGTGTACATCGCGGTGCTCGGCACGGGACTCGGCTCGACCATGCAGCTGCTCGTGCTCATCGTGCAGAACTCCTTCCCCGTGCGGCAGGTGGGGACGGCGACCGCGAGCAACAACTTCTTCCGGCAGATCGGCGCGACCCTGGGCTCTGCCGTCGTGGGCAGCGTCTTCGCCACACGGCTCACGGCCCTGGTGGCCGAGCGCCTCCCCGCGGGGGCCGGCCCGGCGGACGGCACCAGCTCGCTGACCCCGGCGCTCGTCAACGCACTGCCCGAGGCCCTGCGCCTGCCGATCGTCGAGTCCTACAACGACGCGCTCACCCCGGTCTTCCTCGTCATGGCACCGCTGGGCCTCGTCGCGGCGCTGCTGCTCTGCTTCGTCGTCGAGAAGCCCCTGGCGACCACGGTCGAGGACGGACCTCCTGCTCGGTCGTGAGGCAGGAACGCCTCGGAACTCCTCACAGGGGGGCGGTACCGACCGATCTCGGACATGAGGCCCAGGTGGGCCCACACCCCCGAGGAGGGCCGCCCCGTGCCCGAGCGCGTCGTCAGTCTCGCCCACGAGGTCGGTGCGGTCACCGCCGAGAAGCTGCGCGGCATCGAGAAGGTCGCGAGCAGCACCAAGATGCTGGCCCTCAACGCCCTCATCGAGGCCTCCCGCGCCGGTGAGCACGGAGCAGGCTTCGCCGTCGTCGCCCGGGAGGTCGGGCAGGTGGCCGACCAGGCCCGCGAGCTCTCGGAGGCCCTGACCAACGAGCTCGGCCCGCGGATCACCGAGCTGACCGAGCTCGGCCACGAGCTCGTCGCGCGGGTGCGCGGCCAACGCCTCGCCGACCTCGCCCTCAACGTCATCGACGTCCTGGACCGCAACCTCTACGAGCGCAGCTGCGACGTGCGGTGGTGGGCCACCGACTCCGCCCTCGTCGACGCCCTCACCCCGGCCGACCCGAACGCCCCGGAGGGCACGGCCCGGGCTGCCCGCGCCCAGGCCGTCGCCGGCGAGCGCCTGGCCGTGATCCTGCGCAGCTACACGGTCTACCGGGACCTCTGGCTCGCCGACGCCTCGGGGAGGGTGGTCGCCCACGCCGCCGGAGGCCGCTCAGGCGTGATCGGCACCGACGTGAGCCGCGAGCCGTGGTTCCAGGCCGCGATGCAGACCGCCGACGGCGACCGGTACACGGCCCAGGACGTCGAGCGGCACCGGGTGCTCGGGTCGACCGTCGCCACCTACGCCACCGCGGTCCGCAGCGGTGGTGCGACACACGGCGCCCCGCTGGGGGCCCTCGGCATCTTCTTCGACTGGGACAGCCAGGCCCAGACCGTCGTCGACAGCGTGCGCCTCTCCCCGGCCGAGCGAGAACGCACCCGCGTGCTCGTGGTGGACCGCGACGGCCGGGTGCTCGCCGCCTCGGACCGCTCCGGGGTGCTGTCCGAGACTCTCACCCTGCAGACCCAGGGGCGCCCGAGCGGCCACTACGCCGACGGCAGCCGCACGGTCGCCTTCGCCCTCACCCCGGGGTACGAGACCTACGCCGGGCTCGGCTGGTCCGGGGTGATCCTCCAGGAGGCGTGAGCGGGCGTATCGTGCGAAGCCCGCCTGCCCCGGAGGTCATCTTGCCCGTCGACACCCCCAGCCCTGGACCGAGGCCGCCGCGGAGCGCCTGGCGCTGGACCTCCACGGTCGGGCACGAGGAGGACCTCGCCCGAGCCCTGGACCAGGTCCTCGAGGGCGCCGCACCGTGACCCGGCTCGACCTGGTCGCGGACTGCTCGAGGTGCCTCGCCCTGTGCTGCGTGGCGCTGCCCTTCGAGCGGTCGGCCGAGTTCGGACTGACCAAGGCCGGCGGGACCCCCTGCCCGAACCTCGACGAGGGCCTCGGCTGCTCCATCCACGCGCGACTGCGCCCCGCCGGGTTCGCCGGCTGCGCGACCTACGACTGCCTCGGCGCAGGCCAGCACCTGACCCAGGTCACCTTCGCCGGGCGCGACTGGCGCACCGACCCGGCGGTCGCCGGCCCGATGTTCGCCGCCCTGCCCGTGATGAAGCAGCTCCACGAGATGCTCTGGTACCTCACCGAGGTCCTGGACCTCCCCGCCGCGCGACCACTGCACGAGGAGGTCCGCTCGGCCGTGGCCCACGTCGAGGGCCTCACCGACCTGGGTCCCTCGGCGCTGCTCGCCGTCGACCTCCCCGAGCAGCGCTCGCGGGTGGGCGAGCTGCTGTCCCGAGCCAGCTCCCTCGCTCGGGAGCGCGTCCGCCGAGGCACGGGCGCTCCGGACGGCACGGGCACGGGGCATCGGGGGGCCGACCTCGTCGGCGCCAGGTTCCCCGGAGCCGACCTGCGGGG
>NZ_JALPKN010000191.1 GCF_023630195.1 Actinotalea sp. C106
CTGGCCGTCGACGCGGTGCGCGACGCGGCACGCGGGTTGATGACCGCGCTGCGGCCCGAGGGCGGTGCCCCGGACCCTGCCGCGGGGGGTGGGCTCAAGCTGGCGACCTCGGCCGTCCTGGCGCTCTTCGAGATCGCCGAGAGGATGGGGGGCGACGCCGCCAGGGACGGGCGGGACGTGCTGTGGTGCGCCAGGGGGGAGCAGCACGGGCGCCCGGGGGCCACGCGCCTGCACGGGGCGCCGCTCGCGGTCTCCGGCCTCGTGCGTTCGCACCTGCTGACGGGACGCACCGCGGTGCTGACCTCGGCGACCCTCGCCCTCGGGGGGAGCTTCCTGCCCCTGGCCCGTGCCGTCGGGCTCGACCCCGAGGAGCTGCGGGGGGACGACGACGAGGCGCCTCGCGCCCGCGCTGCCGCCCCACCAGACCCGCAGGCCGCCCGGCCGTGGCGGGGCCTGGACGTCGGGAGCCCCTTCGACTACCCCCGCAGCGCGATCCTCTACGTGGCCAAGCACCTGTCCACGCCGGGGCGGGGCGGCACCGCGACCGACCAGCTGGACGAGATCGAGGCGCTCGTCCGTGCGGCTGGTGGCGCCACGCTGGGTCTGTTCTCCTCGCGTCGCGCCGCCGAGGCCGCCACCGAGGCGATGCGGGAACGGCTTCCCTACCCGATCCTGTGCCAGGGCGACGACCAGCTCCCGACCCTCGTGCGCGCCTTCCAGGAGGACGAGCCGACCTGCCTCTTCGGCACGCTCTCCCTGTGGCAGGGGGTCGACGTGCCTGGCGCCGCGTGCCGCCTCGTGCTCATCGACCGCATCCCGTTCCCGCGACCCGACGACCCCGTCCGCTCAGCCCGGGCCGAGAGCGTCGACTCCGCGGGCGGCAACGGCTTCATGGCCGTCTCGGCGACCCACGCCGCCCTGCTCCTCGCCCAGGGTTCGGGGCGCCTGGTGCGCAGCGACACCGATCGGGGCGTCGTCGCCGTGCTGGACCCGCGGCTGGCCACCGCCCGGTACGGGGCCTTCCTCACGCGGTCGATGCCGCCCTTCTGGACCACCACGGACCCCGCCGTCGCCCGGGGGGCCCTGACGAGGCTCGCGGGCGCTGCACGGGGAGGCCTGGCCGAGCCGGCCAACGCTCCGCCCGCGGTCGCCGGCCCGTAGGGTGGCGCAGGAGCACACGTGGCAGGCGCTCGGTCCGCGGACCGGTGGCGCGGACGAGGGATGGGTGACGTGATGACGGCAGAGCACGCGGACAGGGTGGCTGGGGCGATCGAGGGCACTGTCCCACGCGCGATCGAGCCCCGACGGACCACGCGGCTCGCGGTGGTCGGTGCGGGCAGCGTCGGCGCCACCATGGCCTACGCGGCGCTGATGCGTGGCGCCGCGCGGAGCGTGGCTCTCTACGACATCAACGCGGCCAAGGTCGAGGCCGAGGCGCTCGACATCGGCCACGGCATCCAGTTCATGCCCATGGCTGACGTGACCGGCTCCGACGACATCGCGGTGTGCGCGGACGCCGACGTCGTCGTGGTGACCGCGGGGGCCAAGCAGCGGCCCGAGCAGTCCCGGCTCGACCTCGCCGAGGCCACCGTGGGGCTGGTGCGCAAGATCATGCCCCAGCTCGTCGAGGTCGCGCCGAACGCCGTCTACGTCATGGTCACCAACCCGGTGGACATCGTGACCTACGCGGCGCTCAAGGTGTCCGGCCTCCCGCCGAACCAGCTCTTCGGGTCGGGCACGGTGCTCGACTCCTCGCGGTTGCGGTACCTCCTGGCCCAGCACACCGGGGTCGCCGTGCAGAACATCCACGCGTACATCGCGGGAGAGCACGGGGACAGCGAGATCCCGTTGTGGAGCTCGGCCTCGATCGGCTCGGTCCCGCTCACCGAGTGGCCGGGGATGCCTGGCCCCGACGGTCCGGTCGGTCGCCTGGGCTCGGCGGACCGGGAACGCATCGCCGAGGAGGTCGTGAACTCGGCGTACCGCATCATCGCGGGCAAGGGAGCGACCAACTACGCGGTAGCCCTCGCCGGCTCACGCATCATCGAGGCGGTCCTCAACGACGAGCGACGCATCCTTCCGGTCTCCTCGCTCCTCGACGACTACAAGGGCATCTCCGACGTCTGCCTCTCGGTCCCCTCGGTCGTGGGGTCGACGGGGGTCGGCGCACGTCTCGACATCGCGATGTCCCGGGCGGAGCTCGAGGGGCTACGTCGATCGGCGGACGCCGTCCGCGCGGTGGCGCGCCGGTTCGGCCTCTGAGCCACGACCGCCACGGCCCGTCGGGTCAGAGGCTGCGCAGGACGCTGACGACCCGCCCGAGCACGACGGCGTCGTCCCCGGGGATCGGGGCGAAGGACGAGTTCTGCGGGAGCAGCCAGACGTGACCGTCGGTGCGCCGCAGCGTCTTGACGGTCGCCTCCCCGTCGATCATCGCGGCCACGATCTCGCCGTTCTCCGCCACGGGCTGCCGCCGCACCACGACCCAGTCCCCGTCGCAGATCGCCGCCTCGACCATCGAGTCCCCGACGACCTTGAGCAGGAAGAGGTCTCCTTCGCCCACGAGCTGACGGGGTAGCGGGAAGACGTCCTCGACGACCTGGTCGGCGAGGATGGGTCCGCCGGCAGCGATGCGGCCGACCACGGGCACGTAGGAGGGGGCCGGTGCGCCGTCCCCCGGGGCGAGCTGGTCCTCGCCGAAGGACGCGAGGGGGCTGATGGCTCGCGAGTCGTCCGGGTGGACGACCTCGATCGCCCGGGGCCGGTTCGGGTCGCGGCGGAGGTAGCCCTTGCGCTCGAGGGCGGTCAGCTGGTGCTTGACCGACGACGGGCTCGTGAGCCCGACGGCTTCACCGATCTCCCGCATGCTCGGCGGGTACCCCCGCTGCTCGACGCTCGCGCGGATGGTCTCGAGGACCAGGCGCTGACGGGTGGTGAGCCCGTCCCCGTCCGCCGGGCCGTCGGGCAGGGCGTGCACGGACGCGACGCCGTCGGAGCCTCCGGACGGGGTTCTGCTCGCTGCCACGACATGACCTCCTGCGACGGGCCCGCGGACCTGCGTCTGCGAGGGGTCGCGGACTCCGTGTCAGTGGGCGGTGATGTGCTGTCCTACAGCGGCCAGCCTAGGGCGGACCGTGGTGCGGATCAAACACCTGTTCGAGCGTGTCTCGACATCTGCGAAGGATCCGTGCTAGACATCGTACAGATGTTCGACGAACAAGCGTTCGAAGGAGGCAGGCGATGACGGCGATCACGTGGAGCATGCAGGACCAGCTCTCGGTCCTTGGTCGACCCCGTGGTGCGCGAGCACCGCAGCGCCCGTGCGGCACCCGGCGTCCTCCCGCCGGCCAGGTCGACCGGGTACGAGCGTCACGCCCCACCGGCCAGGAGCCTGCCGTGCGTCTCACGACGCGCGGTCGCGTCGCGGTGGTGCTCACGAGTGTTCTCCTCGGCCTCGCTGCGCTCGTCGTCGGGCAGTCGGCCTCGGCCGAGGGCCCGGGCGTCGCGATCCCCGTCACGTCCCACGTCGTGGCACCGGGGGAGACCTTGTGGGGCATCGCAGGCGAGGTCGCTGAGCCTGGGCAGGACCTCCGCGAGGTCGTGGACGAGCTCATCGCCGTCAACGAGCTCCCGGGTGCTGGTCTCACGGCCGGGCAGCGCATCGTGGTGCCGCTGGCTGGATGACCCTGCCCTCGGGGCTGTGGACCGAGCGGTCGTGCACGAGGGCTCTGCGGGCGTCGCTCCCGGTAGCAGGGCCGGCGGCGGGTTCCTTGCACCGTTGTAGGTCGAGCCGTACGGTGTCGCACGACCCGGCCCGGTGCGTTGCGACGTGCTGAGACCTGCCGGGCGAGGTGCGGGTGCGTCCTGCGACACCTGGAGGTTCGGTGCACTGCCCATTCTGCCGGCACGGCGACTCGAGGGTCGTCGACTCACGGACCGCGGACGACGGCTCCTCGATCCGTCGACGCCGTCAGTGCCCCGAGTGTGGCCGACGGTTCACCACGATCGAGACGGCGAGCCTCTCGGTGGTCAAGCGGTCGGGCGTGACGGAGCCCTTCAGCCGGGAGAAGATCGTCAACGGGGTGCGCAAGGCTTGCCAGGGACGGCCGGTCAGCGAGGACGACCTGGCTCTGCTCGCCCAGAGGGTCGAGGAGAACCTTCGCGGGACGGGAAGCGCCGAGCTCGACGCCCACGAGATCGGCCTGTCGATCCTCGGTCCCCTCCGCGACCTCGACGAGGTGGCGTACCTGCGCTTCGCGAGCGTCTACCAGGCCTTCGACTCCCTCGAGGACTTCGAGGCCTCGATCACGGTGCTGCGGGCCGAGCGCGCCGGGAACCTCGACGACGTGACGTCGGAGCCCGAACCCCAGGCCTGACCGCAGGCGCGGTGCGCGGCCTGCCGCCCAAGGACCTCCCGCCCCGGGTGGCGGGTGCGTAGGGCGGGTGTGAGGCTGACGCCATGGCGACCGAGGACACACCCCTGGTTCACGACGAGCGTGACGGCGAGTCGACGACGATCGACCGCCGGCTGCTCGCGGTCTACCTCAACGACCACCTGGCAGGCTCGGTCGCCGGTGCGCGCCGCCTGCGGCGCACGGCTGACACGCTCAGGCGATCCCCGGTGGCGTCGGGGCTCGACCGTGTCGCTCGTGAGGTCACGGCGGAGAAGGAGGAGCTCGACGAGATGCTCGAGGCGTGGGGGGTCACCCAGGCGTTGCCCAAGCAGGCCCTCGCGTGGCTGGGCGAGCGTCTGACGAGGATCAAGTCGGCGCGCCGCCAGATGCGCACCTCCCCCACCACGACGCTGCTCGAGGTCGAGCTGCTGCGCAGCGCGGTCGTCGGGAAGCGCGGCCTCTGGCAGACGCTCATCGACCTGGCCCCGACGCTCGACCTCGACCGTTCGCGGATGGTCGACCTGCTCGAGCAGACGGACCGCCAGGTCGCGACTCTCGACGAGGTGCATGCGTTCGTCCGTGTACGTGCCCTGCGCGCCGTGCGCTGAGGCCGGCGCACGGCGTCGACCTCACGCGTCGGGCGTGGCTTCGCCCCCGTCGGGCCGCTCCGTGCCGCTCCGCCGGTCGAGCACCTGCTCGCGTACGACGCGGCGCAGCACCTTGCCGATCTGCGACCGCGGGAGCTCGGCCATGACCACCAGCTCGCGAGGGTGGGCGTAGCGGGCCAGACGCTGCTCGCTCCACGCGCGGACGGCGGCCATCTCGACACGGGTCGCTCCCTCGGCGAGGACGACGGCGGCGACGACCTTCTCGCCCAGGTCGCCCCCGGGGACACCGATCACCGCGACGTCCTGGATCTCGGGCATGGCCCGCAGGTGCTCCTCGACCTGGGAGGGGTAGACGTTGAAACCGCCGGTGATGATGACCTCCTTGATGCGGTCCACGAGGCGGACGAACTCGTCCTCCTCCACGACCACCACGTCACCGGTGCGGATCCACGTCCGGCCGTCGATCTCGACCAGGGCCGCGGCGGTCTCCTCGGGCCGGTTCCAGTACCCGTCGAAGACCTGCGGCCCGGAGATCAACAGCTCCCCCCGTTCGCCGCGCGGGACCTCGCGGGTGGGGTCCTCCGGGTCGACCACGCGGATGGTGGTCGAGGGGAACGGGAGACCCAGGGTGCCGGGTCGCCGGTCGGCGGACATCGGGCTGCCCAGGGCGACCGGGGAGGTCTCCGTCATGCCGTAGCCCTCGACCAGCAGACCGCCGGTGACGGCCTCCCACCGTCGAGCCGTCTCGGCGGGAAGGGCCATGGCGCCTGAGATGGCCCCGGCGATCGAGGTGAGGTCCGCCCCGGTGCGCTCGGCAGCCTCGGCGAGCCGCTCGAACATCGGGGGGACCCCGGGCATGAAGGTGGCGGGGCGCCGGCGCTGGGCCGCCAGCACGGCGTCGACGTCGAAGCGGGGGAAGACGACGACCGTCGCGGCGATCCGCACGGCGTACGTCAGGCACAGGGTCAGGCCGAAGGCGTGGAAGAAGGGCAGCGCGGCGTAGACGGTCTCGGTCGCCTCGCCGTGCTGCGTCCAGGCCTGCCCCTGGGCGGCGTTGACGGCGAGGTGCCGGTGGCGCAGGACGGCCCCCTTGGGAGTGCCCGTGGTCCCGCCGGTGTATTGGAGCAGCGCCACGTCCTCGACCCCGGGCTGGGGGTGGCTGGCGGGCAGCGGGCGGGCGCGGCGGACCAGACGGTCCCAGCGCAGCACCCCGGCGTCCCGCGGCACCCGGGAGCGCATGCTCGCGCGGGTGCGCCGGG
>NZ_JALPKN010000192.1 GCF_023630195.1 Actinotalea sp. C106
TGGCACCCGGCCGCGGCGGGCCGGGCCGACGTCGTCCTGGTGGCGGTGGCCGGAGGCGCGGTCGCTGCTGCGCTGACGGTGGCTGCGGTGTGACGGGGGCTCAGGCCGCCGCGGTGGCGAGGGCCACGGCAGCGAAGTGGCACCCGAAGCCCACGACCGTCAGCACGTGGAAGATCTCGTGGAAGCCGAACCACCGGGGGCTGGGGTTGGGGCGCTTGGTCGCGTAGACGACGGCCCCGACGGTGTAGGCCAGGCCGCCCGCCGCGACGAGCCAGACGACCGCGGGCCCGCCCAGGTCCCAGAAGTCCGGCAAGAACCACACCGCGACCCAGCCGAGGGCGATGTAGACGGGCACGTAGAACCATCGTGGCGCGCCGAGCCAGAACACCCGGGCCAGGAGGCCGGCCAGGGCTCCGGCCCACACCACCAGGAGCAGGGTGCTGCTGGTCGAGCTCGGCAGCAGCAGGACCGCGAGCGGGGTGTAGGTCCCCGCGATGATGAGGAAGATGTTCGTGTGGTCCAGCCGTCGCAGCACGCCGGTGACCCGAGGGGACCAGGTGCCCCGGTGGTAGATGGCGCTCGTGCCGAAGAGCAGGATCGCGCTGACGCCGAACACCGCGTTGGCCACGACCGCGGCACGGGTCGGCGACACGACGACGAGCACCACCGCAGCGACCAGGACGACGGGAGCCATCCCGGCATGGATCCAGCCACGCAGGCGTGGCTTGACCGCGTCTGCGATCGCCTCGGCACCCATGGAGCCCTCCTTCGTCTGGTTCATCGGCACGACGTCGTCTCTCCGGTGGTCGCCCACCGTAGTTACGGGGCCGTAGGTTACTACGCCGTAGGTACCTGGCCTGCCTGCTGTCGCGGGATCCTTGGCTGTACGGTGACCGACGGTACGTCCGCTCGGCTCCGCCCACCCACGCCCGAGGACCGCTGCATGCACCTGCCTCACCCGCTCTACGGCCTGTACGAACGTCGCCTGGCCGCCTCGTTGCCCGCCGACGGTCGCCCCCGGCACATCGGCGTCATCCTCGACGGCAACCGCCGGTGGGCGCGCACCCTGGGGGAGACGGCCTCGACCGGGCACCGGCGGGGCGCGGACAAGATCGCCGACCTGCTCACCTGGTCCGAGGAGGTCGGGGTCGAGGTCGTCACCCTCTGGATGCTCTCGACCGACAACCTCTCTCGCTCGGCCGAGGAGCTCACCGAGCTCCTCGCCATCATCTGCGACGCCGTGGCCGATCTCGCGGCGACCCGACGCTGGCGCATCCAGGTGATGGGTGCGCTCGAGCTGCTGCCCGAGGACGCCGCAGCCGCCCTGCGTGGCGCCCAGGAGCGCACGGCCGACGTCGAGGGGCTGCACGTCAACGTCGCGGTCGGGTACGGCGGGCGTCGCGAGATCGCCGACGCCGTCCGCTCGTTGCTCCGCGAGCACGCGGGCAACGGCACGACCCTCGAGGAGCTCGCCGAGGGCTTCGACGTCGAGCACATCGCCGAGCACCTCTACACCAAGGGTCAGCCCGACCCCGACCTGGTGATCCGCACCTCGGGGGAGCAGCGGCTGGGCGGGTTCCTGCTGTGGCAGTCGGCCCACTCCGAGTTCTACTTCTGCGAGGCCTACTGGCCGGCGTTCCGCCGCGTGGACTTCCTGCGGGCCCTGCGCTCCTACGCGGCTCGCGAGCGACGGCTCGGGCGCTGACGCGGCCAGCGACCGCCGAGCAGCGCTGCGCCGTCCGGGTGGTGCACCGGGCCCCTCGGTGACTGCGTGATGAACATCTCGCATCACGGCGCGTGTCGTGGTGGACGCACCCCGATCGCGGCGTAGCGTCCGGCGACAACGGGTGGCAACCGCCGCCCACGGGAGGCCAGCCCATGGAGCACCAGCTCCGGGAGGAGGGCCGGTCCCCGGCCCGGCCGGTCGACCGTCCCCACCCAGCACCCGAGCGTCGGCCGCGCGCCGGCGTGAGGTAGCCAGCCCGGCGCCGTCGCGCCGAAGGGAGCCCGCCGTGGTCACCACCACTCGCACGTCGACCGGTACGGAGCAGGACCGGAGCAGCGAGGAGGGGCCGCGCACGTACGTGCTCGACACCTCGGTGCTCCTGTCCGACCCGCGGGCCATCCTCCGCTTCGCCGAGCACGCCGTGGTGCTGCCGGTCGTGGTCATCACCGAGCTCGAGGCCAAGCGGCACCACGCCGAGCTCGGCTACTTCGCGCGGTCGGCCCTGCGCATGCTCGACGACCTGCGGATCAGCCACGGGCGGCTCGACGAGGCCGTGCCGGTGGGCGATCTCGGCGGGACGCTCCGGGTCGAGCTCAACCACGTGGACCCGACGGTGCTGCCCGCCGGGTTCCGCCTCGGGGACAACGACACCCGCATCCTCGCTGTCGCCAAGAACCTCGCCGACGAGGGGCACCTGGTGACCCTGGTGTCCAAGGACCTCCCGCTGCGGGTCAAGGCCTCGGCCGTCGGGCTCGCGGCCGAGGAGTACCGGGCCGAGCTCGCCGTCGACTCCGGCTGGACCGGGATGACCGAGATCCAGGTGCCCGAGCAGCAGATGGCCGCGATGTGGGAGGCCGAGGGTCTCGACCTGGCCGACGTCGATCTCACCGGGCAGGACGTCGGGCCGCTGGTGTGCCACACGGGGGTGGTCGTGCAGTCCCCGCGCGGCTCGGCGCTCTCCCGGGTCACGGCCGACAAGCAGCTGCGGCTCGTCCGCGGCGACCAGGAGCTCTTCGGGATGCACGGTCGTAGCGCCGAGCAGCGCATCGCGATCGACCTGCTCCTCGACGAGGAGATCGGCATCCTGTCGCTCGGCGGTCGTGCCGGGACGGGCAAGTCGGCCCTGGCCCTGTGCGCCGGGCTCGAGGCCGTGCTCGAGCGGCGCAAGCACCGCAAGGTGATGGTCTTCCGCCCGCTGTACGCCGTCGGCGGCCAGGACCTCGGGTACCTGCCGGGCTCCGAGGCCGAGAAGATGAACCCCTGGGCCCAGGCGGTCTTCGACACCCTCGGCGCGCTGGTGGCCCCCGAGGTGGTCGAGGAGGTCATGGAGCGCGACCTGCTCGAGGTCCTGCCCCTGACGCACATCCGTGGACGCTCGCTGCACGACGCCTTCGTGATCGTCGACGAGGCCCAGTCCCTCGAGCGCAACGTGCTGCTCACCGTGCTGTCCCGGATCGGCCAGGGGTCGCGGGTGGTGCTCACCCATGACGTCGCGCAGCGGGACAACCTGCGGGTCGGGCGGCACGACGGCGTGGCAGCGGTCATCGAGGCGCTCAAGGGCCACCCGCTCTTCGCGCACGTCACCCTCAACCGCTCCGAGCGGTCGCCCGTCGCGGCACTGGTGACCGAGATGCTTGAAGGGATCGAGGGCTGACCTACGGCCCCGTGTCCTGAGGGGCTGCCGGTCGGCCGTCGAGCACCTCGCCGTCGGCCGGCAGCCCGTCGGTGCCGTCGGGGCGACCGCCCCGCACCGCCCACGGCAGCCCGACCGCCCGCGAGACACGAGCCACGTCGCAGCGCTGCACGTGCAGGTGCGGCTCGCTCGAGTTGCCCGAGTTCCCGCACCGCGCGACCACCTGCCCTGCACGGACCTGCTGCCCGGCGCGCACCCCGAGGCTGCCCCGGCGCAGGTGGGCGTAGACCACATGGCTGCCGTCGGCGAGCCGCAGGACCAGGTGGTTGCCCAGGACCGGTCCGGGGCCGCCCAGCTCGCGGACCACGCCCTCGATCATCATGAAGGCGACCGCGAGCCAGGTCGACCGGCTGCGGTGGTCGCGGTAGCGGTCCGAGGTCCGGGAGACCACGCCGTCCGCCACGGCGTGGACGGGTTGGTCGAAGGCCGGGTAGTCCGTCGGGGGCCGCATCGCCCGTCCCTGCCCGAAGGTGGGCCGAGGGTCGTCGGCGGGGGTGTGGACCAGGTCGACGGCGTAGGTCTGCCCGTAGCCGTGGGTGCCGTGGCTGGGCGTCTTGGTCGCCGGGCTGTTCAGGGCCTCCCAGGGCCCCTGCACGGGGGAGTCGAGGAGCAGGGCGGGGACGTCGAGCCGTCGGGGCAGCAAGGTCGCGGCCAGGAAGAGGGCGACCAGCAGCAGCCCCATCAGTGGCAGGAGGGGGGCCCACGGCACGTCGAGGGACGGGCCCGCGAAGACGGCCACCAGGGCGACGAGCACCAGAGCCGGGTTCATGGCCACGGCGGCGAGGCGGGCGCGACGGGGGACGGCGACCCGTGCGGCGCTCATGCCGGCGCTGCCGCGGTCAGCACCACGAGGAGCGGGACCACTCTCGCCTCGGGAACCTCGTAGCGACCCCGCCCTGCCGAACGGAGCCAGCCCGCCGCGACCAGAGGGCGCAGGTGGTGGTGCAGCTGCCCCGGCGTGCCCAGGCTCTCGAGCGCGGCGAGTCCTGCCGTGGCGCCGTTGCCGCGCAGCACCTCCTGCAGCACGGTCAGGCGGACGGGGTGCGCGAGAGCGTCCAGGCGCGGCGCCCGGAGGGTCCAGTCCTCCTCGAGGAGCCCTTCGGTGGTCGAGCCCTCCTGCCAGGCGTACCGCGCCCCGGAGGGCAGCACGACCTCGCCGGTGAGCAGGACGCCGCCGGGGTCCGGGAGTCGCTCCCGCAACCCGTTCAGGGCCCAGAAGGTCGGGTCGGGGTCCGGAGGGGTGGCTATGTCCTCGGGCTGCGACGGTGCCTCGAGGGCTGCGACGCGGGCCTCGAGGTCAGCGAGGCGGGCGGTGAGGTCGGAGGTCATTCTCCGATAGTACGTACTTACGTAGAAACTGTCTGCCGCTGCTCCCACGGCGGTCGCATGAGCCGCTCGAGGGGACCGACCGGCCCGGGACCGGCGTCCCGCCTCAGCCCGGTCCACAGGACCGCGAGCAGCACCGCCCCCGAGGTCATCATGACGGCCAGGGGCACCTCCAGACCGAACGTGTGGAGGTGCGGGCGCTCGGGCACCAGGTGCAGCACCACCAGGTGGGTCGCGTAGAGGGTGAGAGCGAGCCGTCCCGTCGCCACCAGGGGCCACAGCCATGAGGCCCGGGCCCCGGCCGCCAGGAGGCACAGCCCCAGCACGGCGACGGCTGCGGCGGTTCCGCCCACGAGCCACAGCGGCATCTGGCTGTGCGCCGTCATCAGCACCAGGTGGTCGAAGCCGGCCGGGCTCGTCGGCAGGCCCAGCTCTGCGACGAGCAGCACCGAGAGTCCGATCGAGGCCAGCGCGCCACCGGTGCCCGCGAGCACCAGGGCCCGCTGCACGCGGGTCGCCCCGAGGTCGAGCCGACCGAGGGCGAGGCCGAGCACGAAGGGCGCAGTCCAGGTCACCAACGGGTACGGGCCGGTCAGCACCAGCCGGTCCAGGGTGTCCAGGAGGTCCGGGGCCGCCCCGGCGTCGTCCCGCACGTACTCGCGTCCCGTGGCCTGCAGCACCAGGAGGACCGCGAGCGGACCGAGGAGCGCGAGCGACGCCGAGAGGAGCGCGAGCCACCGGCTGCGGACGTGCACGAGCCCCAGGGCCAGCAGGAAGAGCACGGCGTAGGTCGGCAGGATCACCTGCGCCCGGTGGTCGAGCATCCCCAGCAGCACACCGAGGGCCAGGAGGAGGGCGGCGCGCCACAGCAGCACGCCGACGAGGTCCCGCCCTCGCCGCCGCCGCGTCAGGAAGGTCATGCCGACCCCCGCGAGGAGCACGAAGAGCAGCGAGGCACGCCCGTGGGCCAGCGTCCAGGCGGTCGTCGCGGCTCCCTCGAGATCCTTGGGACCGCTGTTGACCAGGAGCATGCCGACGACGGCGACAGCCCGCGCGACGTCGATGCCGACCAGGCGGGCGGGCTGGCGCGGGACGTCGATGCCGACCGCGGGCTCGACGGGGGGCGTCTGCGGCCGCACCTCGGCCGTCCGGGGAGTCGGGAGAGCCGGAGAGCGGCCCCGGGCCCTCGTCGCCGGAGGGTGGGCGACGGCCGGCGAGGGACGTCCGGGCAGGGGGGAGCCGCTCCCGGCTGCCGTCCCGAGCCCTGCGTGCCTCACGAGCCCTCCGATCCACGCCTGTGCTCGACGATAGGCGCCGGAGCGGCGTCCGGCGCGCTCTGCGGCTCGCCCGGGTGTGGCGTGCCGTGGCCTGCGGGCACGTAGCGTGGGCCCGAGCCGACCCGAGGGGGACCTCCGTGCACCGTCGACGACCCGCGCCCGTCACGTACCCGACAGCCCAGCAGGACCGTCGTCCCCCACCGCGGCGCGGCCAAGTCGGGGGC
>NZ_JALPKN010000193.1 GCF_023630195.1 Actinotalea sp. C106
CGACTTCGGGGCCGGCTCCCGGCCTGGGCGGCGACGGCGGTGGCTGCGGTGCTGCTGGTGCTGAGCGTGACCGTGGCCGTCACGGTCGGTCCCGCCGAGATCGCCCCGACCGACGTCTGGCGCTCCCTCGCGGACCACGCACGGGCAGCCCTGGGCGCCGCGGTCGACCCGACCGCCACCCTGGGCCTGCTGCACGACGGCATCGTGTGGGACCTGCGCATGCCGCGGGTGCTGACCGCGGCGGCCGTGGGCGCCGGGCTCGGCGTCGCGGGGGCCGTGATGCAGAGCCTGACCCGCAACCCGTTGGCCGACCCCTACCTGCTCGGGCTGTCCTCGGGGGCCTCCCTCGGCGCCGTCGCCGTCCTGGTGCTCGGGGTCGGCGTGCTGCTCCCGGTGGCTGCCTTCGTCGGGGCGGTCGCCGCCCTCGCCGCCGCGCTGACCCTCGCCGGGTCCTTGGGCACCATCACCCCGGCCCGCACGGTGCTGGCGGGTCTCGCCGTGGCCCAGCTCTGCGCGGCCGGGACCTCCTTCGTCATCTTCTGGTCCGCCACCGGGGACTCCTACCGCGAGATCCTCGGCTGGCTGATGGGATCCCTCGGCGGGGCCACCTGGAGCTCGGTCGCGATCTCCCTGGGCGCCGTCGTCGTGCTGCTGCCCGTCCTGCTCGCGAGCGCGCGGACCCTGGACGCCTTCGCCTTCGGTGACACCGCGGCCGCCGCCCTGGGCATCGGGGTGGGGCGGACCCGCTGGGCGCTGCTCACGGTCGTCGCGCTGCTCACCGGCGCCCTGGTCGCGGTCAGCGGGGCCATCGGCTTCGTCGGGCTGATCCTGCCGCACGCGGTACGGCTCGTCGTCGGCGCCGCCCACCACCGGGTGCTGCCGCTCACGGCCCTGGTCGGCGCCTCCTTCCTGGTGTGGGCGGACACCGCGGCCCGGACGGTCTTCGAGCCGCGCGAGCTGCCCGTCGGGATCGTCACGGCCTTCCTCGGCGCCCCCGTCTTCGCGCTGCTGCTCTGGCAGCGGCGCAGCGCGAGCGGGGACCTCGCATGAGCCTGCACCTGGACCACCTGGCCTGGTCGGTCGACGGACGCCTGGTGGTCGACGACGTCGACTGCACCCCGCCGCGCGGCGCCCTCACGGGCCTGCTCGGCCCCAACGGGGCCGGCAAGTCGAGCCTGCTGCGCCTGGTCGCCGGGGTCCAGCACGCGGCGCACGGGGCAGCACTCCTGGACGGCACGGACCTGCTCACCATGCCGCGCCGGGCCCGCGCCCGACGCGTGGCCCTGGTCGAGCAGGAGTCGAGCGCGACGGCGCCGCTCTCGGTCCGCGAGGCCGTGCTGCTGGGGCGGACCCCGCACGCCTCGCGCTGGGGCGGCTTCACCGGCCAGGACCACGCTGCCGCGACCAGGGCCATCCACGAGGCGGGGGTCCAGGCCCTCGCGGACCGGAGACTGGCCACCCTCTCGGGGGGCGAGCGTCAACGCGTGCACCTCGCCCGCGCCCTGGCCCAGGAGCCCGACCTGCTGCTCCTGGACGAACCGACCAACCACCTCGACGTGCACGCCCAGCTCGACACCCTCGCGGCGGTCGCGGGCCTGACCGCCCGAGGGGTCACCGTCCTCGCCGCCCTGCACGACCTCAACCTCGCGGCTGCGGCCTGCGACCACCTGGTCCTGCTCGAGGCCGGCCGCGTCGTGGCGACGGGACCGGTCGCGGCGGTGCTGCGACCCGAGGTGCTCGAGCCCGTCTACCAGGTGCGGTGCCTGGTCCTCGATCACCCCGAGACGGGACGACCGGTCCTGACCTTCGCACCCCGGTGACGGGTGGCACCATGGGTCCATGGCTGCCCCGCTCTGGATGACCGGTGACCCCGAGGCCGACCGGCTGCTCGACGAGACCCCCTTCGCCCTGCTGGTCGGCATGCTCCTGGACCAGCAGGTGCCGATGGAGACGGCCTTCGCCGGCCCGCAGAAGATCGCCGAGCGCATGGGCGGCTTCGACGTCGAACGCATCGCCCGGGCCGACCCCGAGGAGTTCGCCGCGCTCTGCGCGACGCCGCCCGCCGTCCACCGGTACCCGGGGTCCATGGCCGGGCGGATCCAGTCCGTCGCGACGGCCGTGCTGGAGGAGTACGGCGGGGACGTGACCCGGCTCTGGTCCGAGGGCGAGCCCGACGGCCGCGAGGTGCTGCGCCGCCTCAAGGCCCTGCCCGGCTTCGGCGAGCAGAAGGCACGGATCTTCCTGGCCCTGCTGGGCAAGCAGCGCGAGGTGCAGCCCGGCGGCTGGGCGGAGGCCGCGGGGCCCTACGGCGAGCAGGGGGCCCGCCGGTCGATCGCGGACGTGACCGACGAGCAGAGCCTGCTCGAGGTCCGGGCGACCAAGAAGGCCGCCAAGGCCGCGGCTCGCGGCACCCGGTGACCGGCATCCTGCTGCTGCTGCGGCACGGTCAGAGCACCGCCAACGCGAGCAAGACCTTCACCGGTCTCCTGGACGTCGGGCTGACCGACCTGGGCTCCGAGCAGGCCCGCGCCGCCGGCCACCTGATCACCGCCGACGGCCTGCGCCCCGACGAGGTCGTCACCTCGCCGATGCGGCGGGCGGCGCGCACCGCCGAGCTCGCGGTCGAGGCCGGCGGGTGGCAGGACGTCCCGCTGCGCTCCTCGTGGCGGCTCGCCGAGCGGGACTACGGCAACCTGACCGACGTGCCCAAGGCCGAGGCCCGCGCGACCCTCGGGCCCGAGGCGTACCTGTCGGTGCGCCGGACCCTGCACGGCTCGCCGCCGCCCGCGAGCGCCGACCAGGCCGCAGGCTGGGGTGCGTCGTACACCGAGCCCGGCTCGGGCCTGCCTCAGCCCGGGGCCGGGGAGTCCTTGCACGACGTCGTCGGGCGGGTCGGGCCCGAGTGGCAGCGGCTACGCGCCGCGCTGGACGAGGGCCGCACCGTGCTCGTCGTCGCGCACGGCAACTCGCTGCGGGCCCTGTGCCTGCTCGTCGACGACCTGAGCGAGGACGAGGTCCGTGAGCTCAACCTCCCCGCGGGCCACCCGCTGCGCTACGACCTGGCCCCCGAGGGCGCCCTGCTCCCCCGCGGAGGCGCCTACCTCGACGCGGACAGCGCTCAGCGCGAGGCCGAGCGCATCGCTCACGAGGGCGGCACCTGACCGAGCGAGGCGAGGGCCGCGGCCCAGCCTGCGGCGTAGGCCTCGGCGGTGCCCTGGGCGAACATGTCCTCGGGGCCGAGCCGCACGAGGGCACGGGCACCGGGCCCGTCCTCGGGCGTGACGTGCCCCGATCCCCGGACGACGGCGACCGGGCGTCCGGCGGTCTTGCCCTTGACGAGCTCGGCGGCCGCGGCGAGCTCGTCCGCGACGGCGGCCATCGTCACCGCGAGGGGCCGACCGTGGGTGTCCACCCCCCCGCGCAGATCCTCGATCACGCGCACCCCCGCGGCGCCGATCGCGAGGTCGGTCTGGCCGTGGCGCCAGGGCCGCCCCGCGGTGTCGGAGACGAGGACCCCGAGGCGGACGCCGAACCGCGCCTCGAGGGTGCGGCGCAGGGCGCGGGCCGAGGCGTCCGGGTCGAGCGGGAGCAGCAGGACGGTGCCCTCGGGGGTGTTCGAGGCGTCGACCCCGGCTGCGGCCATGACCAGGCCCAGCCGGTTCTCCACGATCCGCGTGACCCCGCCGGGGTGCTCGCGCGAGGCCACGACGCGGACGGTCTCCGCCGTGATCGCCGCCTCACGGTCCGCCGCGGCGACGACCCGTCCCTCGGCCTTGGAGACCACCTTGCTGGTCACCACGAGGACGTCACCGTCGACGGGCGGGCCGTCAGGGTGCCCCGTGGCGAGGGCCTCACCGAGCAGGGCCGCGAGGTCGTCCCCCGGGGCGACCTCGGGCACGCCGTCAGGGGCCCAGACGGTCAGACGGGTCACCGCGAGAGCTGCGGGAGCACGTCCCGTCCGAAGACCTCGATCCACTCGCGCTGGTTGCGGCCCACGTTGTGCAGGTAGATGCGGTCGAAGCCCAGGTCGACGTACTTCTGGATCGCGGCCCGGTGCTCGTCCGGGTCGGCCGAGACGACCATGCGGCCGGCGAAGTCCTCGGGGCGCACGAGCTTGGCCATCTGCTCGAAGTCGTGCGGGGAACGGATGTCGCCCTTGGGGAACTTCATGCCGCCGTTGGGCCACTCGGTCAGCGCGTTGGTCATCGCCTGCTCGTCGGTCTCGGCCCAGGACATGTGCACCTGGAGGACCTTGGGCATGGTCGAGGGGTCCTTGCCTGCCTCGCGGGCCCCGGTGTCGAACCGGTCGAACAGCCCCGAGATCTTCTCGAGGGGTGCACCGACCGTGATGAGGCCGTCGGCGTGGCGGCCCGCCCGCTTGGCGGTGACCGGGCCGGCAGTCGCGACGAGGATCTCGGGCGCGGTCTCGGGCATGGTCCACAACCGGGTCGACTCGAGCTTGTAGAACGGCCCCGCGTGCTTGACGTCCTTGCCGGCGATCGAGGCCGCGAAGAGCTTGTTGATGATCTCGATGGCCTCGAACATGCGGTTGATCCGCTCGGGGGCCTCGGGCCAGTAGCCCGCCACGACGTGCTCGTTGAGGGCCTCCCCCGAGCCCAGGCCCAGCCAGTGCCGGCCCGGGTACATCGCGGCGAGGGTCGCCGAGGCCTGCGCGACCATTGCCGGGTGCCACCGGAACGTGGGAGCCGTGACCCCCGGGCCCAGGTCCCCGACGGTGCGCTCACCCAGGGCCGAGAGCACGTTCCACACGAAGGCGCTCTGCCCCTGCTGGGGCACCCACGGCTGGAAGTGGTCGGCCGCCATGACCCCCGAGAAGCCGTGCTGCTCGGCCAGCACCGAGAGCTCGATCACCTCGGTGGGGTGGAACTGCTCGAGCATGGCCGCGTACCCGATGGTCAGCCCCGACTTCGCCAGCCCCGACCCCGCCAGTCCCGACTCCGTCACTACCGCCACCTCACGTCTGCTCGTGCCGCACGTCGTGCTCGTGCCTCGCGGGCGCCCGGACGGGCCCCTGCCCCGACAGTAGCCGCCGTCGTGTCACGGTGGCGTTTCGTGGGGCTGGTCGCCCGGCCGCGGGGAGCTCCGCGGCCGGGCGACCAGCGCCCTCACTCGTAGGACACGGCGTCCAGGACGTCGAGGCGCGCCGCCCGGACCGCGGGCCAGACGGCGGCCAGCACCCCCACCACGACGGCGAGCCCGAGGACCACCCCCAGCTGGGACCACGGCACGACGAGGGTGGTGAGCCCCTCGTCGGCGAAGACCGTGGGCAGGGTCGCCGCGAGGCCCACCCCGATGCCGACCCCGAGCAGGGTCCCGAACACGGCGGTCAGGACCGACTCGATCGTGACCACCGTCGCGAGCTGGAGCCGGCCCAGCCCGACCGCGCGCAGCAGCCCGATCTCCCGGGTGCGCTCGGCGATCGACAGGGCCAGCGTGTTGACGATGCCCAGCACCGCGATGACGATCGACAGGCCCAGCAACGCGTAGAGGATCACCAGGATCTGGTCGACCTGGTCCGCGATCTGGTCGGCGAACTCCTCGTTGTCGAGCACCGTGACCACCACGTACGGCCGGACGACCTCGGTGATCGCTGCCCGCACGTCCTCGACGTCGGCCCCCGGGGCCAGGGTGACGAAGACCGAGTCGATGACGGACTGCGCCGCGGGCACCAGCTCGCGGTACTCCTCCTGCGCGACCACCAGCGGGACCCCGATGGCGCGCGAGTCGATGATCGCCCCCACCGTCAGGCTCAGGGTCCCGGCGGGGCCGCGGACCTCGAGCTCGTCGCCCACGGCCCAGCCCTCGTCCTCGGCCGTGCCGCGCTGGACGGCGACCTCGCCGACCTCGAGGCGGTCCAGGGCGCCCTCGACGACGGTGACGTCGAGGGCGCGCGTGAAGATCCCCGCCTCGACCCCGATCGCGGTGCGCGCCTCGCCGTCGACGGTGACCGTCGTGACCTCCAGGACGTCGGCCGTCCCCACGCCGTCGACCTCGCCGACCTCGCGCGCCGCCTCGGCCGGGACCGCCATCGTGGCCGACTGCAGCAGCAGGTCCGCGGTGGACTCGTTCTCGACGATCGCCCGGGTGGAGGCCTGGGTCGAGGTCGCGAGCACGGCGGCGGCCCCGACCAGCGCCATCCCGATCATCAGCGCCCCCGCGGTGCTCGCCGTGCGGCGCGGGTTGCGGGTCACGTTGCCCCGCGCGGGGCCACCGAGC
>NZ_JALPKN010000194.1 GCF_023630195.1 Actinotalea sp. C106
GACCAGGGGCAGCAGCTCCGCCACGACCCAGCGCGGGTCCAGCTCGGCGTCAGGCACGAGCACCCCGCCCCCGGCCTCGACCACGGGGCGGGCGTTGAGCCGCTGCTCGCCGTTGCCGATCGGCAGCGGCACGTACACGGCAGGCAGGCCGAGGGCGGCGAGCTCGCTCACGGTGCCCGCGCCCGCCCGCGCGACCACGAGGTCCGCGACCGCGAGCCCTAGCTGCATCCGGCTGAGGTACTCCCGCACCTGGTACCGCCCGGCGAGCCCCGGGGCCAGCCCGGACTCGCTCACCTCGCGGACCTGGTCGCGCACGGCCTGAGCCTTGCCCTTGCCGGTCAGGTGCAGGACCTGCACCCCGGCGGCGAGGAGCTCGGCAGCGGCCCCGACCACGGCCGAGCTCACGCTCACCGCCCCCAGGGAGCCGCCGGTCACCAGAACGGTCGGCAGCTCGGGGTCCAGCCCGAGCTCGGCCGCCGCTCGCACGCGCGAGCCCGTGGCGTCGACCGCACGCTCGTCGATGAGGTCGGCGATCTCGGGGCGCAACGGGAGCCCGGTGACCTGGGCCCCCGCGAGCTGCGTGCCAGGGAAGGTCACGGCCACCGAGCGGGCCCACCGCGCACCCAGGCGGTTGGCCAGCCCGGGCCGGGCGTTCTGCTCGTGGATCACCACCGGGGTCCCGCGACGCCGGGCCGCGAGGTAGGCCGGGGTCGACACGTAGCCGCCGAAACCGACCACGACCTGGGCCTGGGTCTCCTCCAGGACGTGCTCGGCGGCGTCGACCGCTTCACGCAGGCGGCCCGGCAGGCGCAGCCAGTCCGGGGTCGGTCGCCTCGGGAGCGGCACCTTCGGCACGACGACCAGGGGATAGCCACGCTCGGGAACCAGCTCGGCCTCGAGGCCCTCAGCCGTACCCAGGACGGTCAGGAGGGCACCAGGGTGCCGCACGCTCAGCTCGTCGGCGACCGCGAGCAGCGGGTTCACGTGGCCGGCGGTACCACCACCGGCCAGCAAGACGGAGTCAACCACGGGAACCTCTCGAGAGGACGGCGAGCGAACGACGGACGACCCCGGGACGGGCGGCCAGGGCCTCGGCCGCCCCGGGCTCGGCCCGGGCGAAGGACAGCACGACCCCGATCGCGAGCATCGTCGTGACCAGGGCGGAGCCGCCTGCCGAGACCAGCGGGAGGGGGACGCCGATGACGGGCAGCAGACCGATCACCACCGCGATGTTGACGATCGCCTGGCCGAGCACCCACGTCGCGATCGCGCCGGTGGCGATCTGGACGAACGGGTCGGTGTGCCGCCTGATCACCCGCGTCATGCCGACGGCCAGCACGCCGAAGAGGGCCACGACGAGCACCGTGCCGAGCAGGCCGAGCTCCTCGCCGATGATCGCGAAGATGAAGTCGTTGTGCGCCTCGGGCAGGTAGGACCACTTCTCGGTGCTCTCGCCCAGGCCCACGCCGGTCAGGCCGCCCGAGGCGAGGCCGTACAGGCCACGCAACGTCTGGTAGCACTCGTTCGTCACGTCGCACTCGGCGCTGAAGTGGGCCTCGATCCGACGGGTACGGCTGCTGCCGTCCTGCACCATCTGGAGGACGAGGAGGGCCACGAGGCCCCCCGCGACGGCGAACATCCGCAGCGGTACACCCGCGACGAAGAGCGCCCCCGCCACGAGCATCATCATGATCATCGCGGTGCCCAGGTCCTTGCCCAGGAGCACCAGGCCCAGCACGGCCGCGGCCCCGAGCACCCCGGGGATGAGCACGTGCAGCCATCGGTGGATGAGCGCGCGCTTGCGCGCGAGCACGAGGGCGAGCCAGATCGCCAGGGCCAGCTTGGCCAGCTCGGAGGGCTGCATCGTCTGCCCCCCGGGCAGGTACAGCCAGTTCCGGTTGCCTCCCTGCTCCCGACCGAGCCCGGTGAAGACGAGGGACTGCAGCACCACGGCGACGCCCAGGGCAGGCCAGGCCACGCGCTGGTAGAAGCGCACCGGGAGACGACTGGCGAGCCACGCCAACGGCAGGCCGATCAGCGCGAACTGGGCCTGGTTGAGGAACACCGCGTACGGCGAGTTCCCGCCGCTCAACGAGGTGACGCTCGAGCTCGACAGCACCATCACCAGACCGATGACCACGAGCAGCACCGTCGCACCCAGCAGCAGGTAGTAGCTGCTGACCGCACCGTTCCACTGGCCGAGCACGGCGCTGCGGTCACGCGGCGCGGTCTCGACCTCCTCCACCCGGGGGGTCGCCATCGCGGGGCTCAGTCGCCCGCGGGCGTCGTCGTGGCGGCGATCTCCCGCACCGCGGCGACGAAGGCCTCGCCGCGGTGGGCGTAGGAGTCGAACTGGTCCATGGACGCGCTCGCGGGGGCGAGGAGGACGGTCGAGCCCGGCCGGGCTACCCGGCGGGCCTCGGTCACGGCGCGGCGCATCACGGACCCAGTGTCGGTCGGATCGACCCGGACGACGGGGAGGTCGGGCGCGTGTCGTGACACGGCCTGCACCCAGGGCTCGGGATCGACGCCGATGAGCACCATCGCAGCGAGGCGGTCCGCCCGGTCGGCGACGAGCTCCTCGAACCGTGCGCCCTTGGCGAGGCCGCCCGCGATCCACACGACCGACCCGGGTTCGAAGGCCGCGAGGGCAGCCGAGGCCGCGTGCGCGTTGGTGGCCTTGGAGTCGTCGACGTAGGCGACCTCGTCGAGGACCGCGACGACCTCGCTGCGGTGCGCCCCCGGACGGTACGCCCGCAGGCCGTCACGGACGGCGACGGGTGCGACCCCGTGGGCCCGGGCCAGGGCCGCCGCCGTGAGCGCGTCGAGGACGACGTGCGGGGCGAGCACCCCGCCCGGCCCGGCGAGATGGGCGAGGTCGTCGAGGGTCGCCAGCTCGGCTGCCGACCGAGAGCGAGACGGGTCGGCCAGGGGGGCGTGGAAGCTGCGGTCGACCAGGATCCCGTCGATCACGCCGAGCTGCCCCGGGCCCGGGACGCCGAGCGTCGTGCCGACGGCCCGAGCGCCCTCGGCGACATCGGCCTCCCGCACCATCTCCTCGAGGGCCGCGTCCTGAGCGGGGTAGACGCAGGCGACCTCGACCCCCCGGTACACCCTGGCCTTGGCGGCGGCGTAGGCCGCGCGGGAGCCGTGCCAGTCGAGGTGGTCGTCCGCGACGTTGAGCACCGCGGCGGCCTGAGCCGTCATCGAGTCGGTGAAGTGGAGCTGAAAGCTCGAGAGCTCGACCGCGAGCACGTCGTGCTGCGGGTCGGTGGCGGCCTCGAGGACGGGGGTGCCGACGTTGCCCACGGCGGGTGCTCGCAGACCCGCGGCGGTCAGGATCGCGGCGAGCATCCCCACGGTCGTGGTCTTGCCGTTGGTCCCGGTGAGCGCCAACCACGGTGCGGGGCCATCCCCGGCCACGCGCTCGACCCTCGTCCGCCAGGCCAGCTCGACCTCGCTCCACACCGGTGTTCCGCGCCGGCCCGCCTCGGCCAGGACGGGAGCCTCGGGGCTCCAGCCGGGCGAGGCCACCACGAGGTCGACCGCACCCAGGTCGACCTCGGCATCGGCGCTGAGGTCGGCGTCCTCGGCCCGGTGATCGAGCGTGGACACGAGGGCCCCGCGGTCGCGCAGCACCCGTGCCGCAACGCGTCCCGAGATCCCCAGGCCGGCGACGAGGACCCGACGGCCCTCGAGCTCGGTCGCGGGCATCAGCCCGCCACCCACTCGGCGTAGAACACCCCGACCCCGACCGCGACGAAGAGACCCGCGATGATCCAGAAGCGGATGACGATCGTGACCTCCCCCCACCCCGAGAGCTCGAAGTGGTGGTGCAGCGGAGCCATCTTGAAGACCCGCTTGCCGGTCATCTTGAAGAAGCCGATCTGGATCACGTCGCTCAGCACGACCAAGACGAAGAGCCCGCCGATGATCGCGGCCAGGATCTCGGTGCGCGACAGGATCGACAGGCCGGCCAGGGCCCCGCCCAGGGCCAGCGACCCGGTGTCCCCCATGAAGATCTTCGCCGGCGAGGCGTTCCACCACAGGAAGCCGAAGCAGGCACCGGTGATGGCGGCGGCCACGACGGCGAGCTCGAGGGGGTCGCGGACCTCGTAGCAGCGCGGACCGGCGCTCAGCAGGGACTCGCAGCGCTGGTTGAACTGCCAGACGCCGACGAGCACGTAGGCACCGAAGACGATGAGCGAGACACCTGTCGCGAGACCGTCGAGCCCGTCGGTCAGGTTGACCGCGTTGGACCAGGCCGTGATGAGGAAGTTGGCCCAGAGGACGAACAGGATCAGACCGACGGTCACCCCGGCGAAGGCCAGGTCGATGTTGGTGTCTCGGATGAAGGAGATCTTCGTCGAGGCCGGGGTCCGGAAGTGCTCGCTCGGGAAGTTGAGGGCGGCGACGGCGAAGGTCACCCCGACCACGCCCTGGCCGACGATCTTCCACCGTGCCTTGAGTCCGAGGCTGCGCTGCCGCGAGATCTTGATGTAGTCGTCGAGGAAGCCGACCAGGCCCAGGCCGGTCATGAGGAAGAGCACGAGGACCGCCGAGGCGCTCGGCACGTTGCCAGCGACGAGGCTCGCACCCGCCCAGCCGAAGAGGGTCGCGCCGATGATGACGACCCCACCCATCGTGGGGGTGCCACGCTTGGTGAAGTGGGCGGTCGGACCGTCCTGACGGATGAACTGGCCGTACTGCTTGCGGACGAGGAGCCGGATGAGCAGCGGGGTGCACAGGAGGGCGACGACGAGCGAGAGCCCGCCGGCCATCAGGACGGCGATCATCGAGGCACCACCCCCGCCGTGAGCCGCTCCCCCAGCTGCCACAGGCCGGCCCCGTGCGAGGACTTCACGAGCACGACGTCCCCGGGCGCGAGCTCGGCCTCGAGCCACGCGGCGGCGGCGTCGACGTCAGGGACCAGCCGGGACTCCTCGCCCCACGAGCCCTCCTGGAGGGCGCCGAGGTGCAGGGCGCGGGCCTCCTCGCCGACGACGACGAGCCGCGAGACGTCGAGGCGCACCGCTAGGCGGCCGATCTCGTCGTGGGCGAGCAGTGCGTCCTCGCCGAGCTCGAGCATGGCCCCGAGCACCGCGATGGACCGTCGACCTCGGGACCGGACGGCCAGGGCCTTGAGGGCCGCGCGCATCGAGTCCGGGTTGGCGTTGTACGAGTCGTCGATGATGGTCACGCCGTCGGGCCGCTCGGTCACCTGCATCCGGTGCGGGCTCAGGGCCGTGGCACGGCCGAGCCGCGCGGTGATGGCGTCGAGCGGCAGGCCGAGGGCCACGCAGACCGCGGCCGCGGCGAGGGCGTTGTGCACGTGGTGCTCACCCACGAGCTGCAGCGTCACCGGGTGCCGCTCGTCACCGACCACGAGGTCGAAGCTCGCACACGAGGACGCGTCCACCTGGACCTCCTCGGCCCGGACGCGCGCGTCGGTCCCCGCACCGAAGGTCAGGACAGGGCCAGGGGCCTGCGTCGCCATGGCGGCCACCCGGCCGTCGTCGGCGTTGAGCACCGCGGTGCCCCCGGGGACCAGGCCGGCGACGATCTCGGCCTTGGCCCGGGCGACGGCCTCGATCCCGCCGAACTCGCCGAGGTGGGCCGAGCCCACCACGAGCACGGCGGCGACGTCGGGGGCGGCGATCGCCGTCAGGTAGTCGATGTGACCGGGGCCGCTCGCGCCCATCTCGAGCACGAGGTACCGAGTTGTCACCTCGGCCCGCAGCACGGTCAGGGGCAGGCCGATCTCGTTGTTGAAGGAGGCCTCGGGCCAGACGGTCTCCCCGTGCTCCCCGAGGAGCTGGGCGAGCAGGTCCTTGGTGGTGGTCTTGCCCACCGAGCCGGTCACGGCGACCACCTGCAGGGCTCCGTCGAGGCGCAACCGGGAGAGCACCTCGCGGGCGAGGTCGCCCAGGGCCTGCGTCACGTCGGGCACGACGACCGAGGGCACCGGTCCCTGCCCGCCCGCCGCGGGGACCTCGCGGGCCGCGAGGACCAGCGCGGCGCCGTCGGCCACGGCGCGGGCG
>NZ_JALPKN010000195.1 GCF_023630195.1 Actinotalea sp. C106
GCCGCCGCGCCGAGGAGCTCGTCAGCACCGAGCCGGTGGTCGCTGCGGCCGAGGTCCGGCCCCGGGAGATCGTGGCCGAGGCCGAGCGCACGGCCGCGAGCATGCGTCGGGAGGCCGACGACTACTGCGACCGGCGCCTCGCGGACTTCGAGATCGACCTGGGCAAGGTCGTCACCCAGGTCCAGGCGGGCCGGGCCAAGCTGGCCGGCAGACTGACCGAGGACCGCCCTCGGCACTCACCGTCCTGACCGCGGCGGGGAGGGGCACCCGCCGCGGCGCGCCGCCCGTTTGGGCGGAACCTCGCCATGGCGTAGCATCTCTCGTTGGTCCTGCCGCTCGCGGCGCGGACCGAGACCCCTCGACCCCGGACCATGCTGCGGAGCGTCTGATCGCCCTCGACCCTCGTTCGCCACTCGTGCTCGACACGCACGATCTCGGCCGACGACCAGGGACGATGCGTCAGGTGCGCCGTACGGTGCAGGCGCCGGAGGATCTCGGTACCGCCGTGATCGGCATCCCCGCCGGTGACGACCTCGACCTCGATCTGAGGCTCGAGTCCGTCATGGAGGGGATCCTGGTCTCCGGACACGTCCGTGGCCGGGCCGTCGGGGAGTGCGCACGCTGCCTGGAGCAGGTCGTCGAGAGCATCGACGTGAGCATCCAGGAGCTGTACGTCTACCCTGAGCGGGCCCGCGTCGCGGTCGAGGACGGGGACGACGAGGAGGAGATCCGCGAGCTCGACGGCGACCTGATCGACGCCGAGTCCGTGATCCGGGATGCTGTGGTGCCTGCACTGCCGTTCCGCCCGGTCTGCTCGCCGGACTGCCCAGGTCTGTGCTCCGAGTGCGGGGCACGCCTGGCGGACCCGGAGAACGCCGACCACCAGCACGAGATCCTGGACCCCCGGTGGGCTGAGCTCGACCGGATGAAGCACTTGTTCGACGACACGAAAGAGAGCTAGCCGTGGCTGTTCCGAAGCGCAAGATGTCGCGCAGCAACACCCGTGCGCGTCGGTCGCAGTGGAAGACGACTGCCGCGACCCTCACGACCTGCACCCGGTGCTCCGCCGACACCCGGCCCCACCAGGCCTGCCCGTCGTGCGGTGCCTACAAGGGGCGTCAGTACGCCGAGGCGCTGCGCACCGAGCACGAGTCGCGCTGACCGCTGTCGGTCGTGCTCCTCACGCAGGTGACCGGTCCATGACCGAGCACCCTGCTGCTCAGCTTGCCGAGAAGCTCGGGGTCCACCTGGACCCCGAGCTTCTCGTGCTGTCCCTGACCCACCGCTCCTTCGCCCACGAGGCTGGTGGCATCCCCACCAACGAGCGCCTCGAGTTCCTCGGCGACACGGTGCTCGGGCTCGTGGTGACCGAGGCGCTGTACCGGCGCCACCCGGGGCTCTCCGAGGGAGAGCTCGCCAAGATGCGAGCCGCGACCGTCTCGCAACGGTCCCTCGCGGCGATCGCCCGTGAGCTCGGCCTCGGCGAGTACGTGCTCCTCGGCAAGGGCGAGCTCGCCACGGGGGGACGGGACAAGGACTCGATCCTCTCCGACACCCTCGAGGCGATCCTCGGCGCCACCTACCTGACCCACGGCCTCGAGATCGCGCGCACCGTGGTCGAGAAGCTCGTCGACCCGACGCTCGCGATCGCCGCCGACCTCGGGGCGGGCCTGGACTGGAAGACCTCCTTGCAGGAGCTCGCGTCGCGCCTCGGGCTCGGGGCCCCCGACTACCAGGTCCAGGGCGACGGTCCGGATCACGCGCGGACCTTCACCGCGAGCATCGTGCTCGGGGGCGAGGTCCGCGGCACGGGCAGCGGCCCGTCCAAGAAGGTCGCCGAGCAGGAGGCTGCCGCGGCGGCCTACCGGGCACTCCAGCCCCTCACGCAGGGTGCCTGAGCTCCCCGAGGTCGAGACCGTGCGGGACGGTCTGGCCCGTCACGTCCTGGGCAGTGCGGTCGAGGAGGTCGAGGTCAGGCGCGAGTCGGCCGTGCGGCGCCACGACGGCGGGCCCCTCGACTTCGCCGCGGCCCTGCGCGGACGGACCCTCACCGCAGCCGTGCGGCGGGGGAAGTACCTGTGGGTGCTGCTCGACTCGGGCGAGGCGCTCGTGGCCCACCTGGGCATGAGCGGCCAGCTCCTGGTGCGAGACGGCCCCCGTCCCGAGCACCCGCACCTGCGCGCCCGTCTCTCCCTCACGAGCCCCCAGGGCCCCCGGGTGCTGGACTTCGTGGACCAGCGGACCTTCGGCCACCTCGCGGTCACCGAGCTCCTCACCACCCCGGACGGCGCCCCGGGCGGTCGCGGCAGCGACCTCGCGGCGGTCCCGGCCCCGGTGGCGCACATCGGTCGGGACCTGCTCGACCCGCACCTCGACCGCACCGGGCTCGTCGCGGCGGTGCGGCGACGACGAAGCGACATCAAGCGGGTGCTGCTCGACCAGGGGCTCGTCTCCGGCATCGGCAACATCTACGCGGACGAGGCCCTGTGGCGGGCCCGGACCCACTACGCACGACCTGCCGACGCCCTGCGCCGCGCCCAGGTGGTGACCGTGCTCGACGCCGCGGACGAGGTGATGCGCGAGGCCCTCGTCGCCGGCGGGACCAGCTTCGACACCCTGTACGTCAACGTGAACGGGACCTCGGGGTACTTCGACCGGTCCCTGGCGGTCTACGGCCAGGCCGGTCGTCCGTGCCCCCGCTGCGGCCGGCTGGTGGTCCGTGAGGCCTTCATGAACCGCTCGTCGTTCACCTGCCCGGGGTGCCAGCCTCGCCCGCGCACGGCACGCCGCGTGCCCTCGAGGCCCTGAGGTCCCTAGGATCGACCTGTGGCATCCAACGTCTCGCCCGCCGCGTCCGGGCCCGCAGCAGACATCGCCGTGATGATCGTCGACGACCACGAGGTCGTGCGGCGCGGGATCGCGGAGGTGATCGACCGTACCGACGGCATGGGCGTTGTCGCCGAGGCAGGCTCGGTGGCCGAGGGCATCCGCCGGGCGAACCTCGTCCGTCCCCAGGTGATGCTCGTCGACCTGCAGCTGCCGGACGGCACCGGGATCGACCTCATGACCTCGCTGCGGGAGACCCTCCCCGAGACCAGGGCCATCGTGCTGACCTCCTTCGACGACGACGACGCCCTCGCGGCCGCCCTGCAGGCCGGCGCCGCTGCCTACGTGCTCAAGAGCGTGCGTGGCGCGGAGATCGCCGACGTGATCCGTTCGGTCGCCTCGGGCCGCACCCTGCTGGACGAGCGGACCGTCACCCGACGTCGTGCCGGGCACGACGACCCGACCGAGGAGCTCACGCCGAGCGAGCGCAAGGTCTTGGACCTCATCGGTGAGGGCATGTCCAACCGCGAGATCGCCGAGCGCCTCGGGGTGGCCGAGAAGACCGTCAAGAACCACATCACCTCGCTCCTGGCGAAGATGGGCCTGCAGCGACGCACGCAGGCGGCTGCCTGGGTAGCCGGTCACAAGCGCAGCGCCTGGCGCTCGGACGCGACCGACTGAGCCGAGCGCCCGACCGGTCGCGCCGGCTCAGCGGGCTCGACCCTTGACGGGCGCCTGCCAGGTCAGGAGGGCGCCTCGGCCCGAGCTCGCTGCCCCGAGGGCGAAGGACCCGCCGTGCCGGCGCGCGCGGGCGGCCAGGTTGTCTGTCCCCGAACGGCGCTCCCGGTCGTCGGGCAGACCCGTGCCGTCGTCCTCGACCTCCACGGTGATGCGACCGAGGGGCGCGTCCCCCTGGAGCGTCACGCAGATCGACACCGACAGGGCCCGGGCGTGGCGCGCGGCGTTCGCCAGCCCCTCGCGCACCACGGCGACGACGTCGTCGGACATGTCCTCGCCGACCCGGTCGTCGATCGTCCCGGCGTCACCGTCGAGGCTCGCGGCCGAGTCGAGCACCCGGCCGTCGACCGAGATCACGAGCGAGGGCGCGAAGCCCAGTCCGGTGCGCGCGAGCGAGGCCTCACGCCGGAGCCGCTCGGCGAGCGGGGCGTCGGCGTCCGGGTCCCGCAGGGCATGGACGATCGAGCGGATCTGACGCACGGTCGCGTCGACGTTGTCCAGGGCGTCCTCGACGATCCCGGTCAGCTCCGAGGGGTCCACGCCGCGGGCCGCCCGACGACGGACCGTCTCGAGCTGCATGCCGGTGGCGAAGAGCTGCTGGATCGCGAGGTCGTGCAGGTCGCGGGCGATGCGCTCGCGCTCGTCGAGCAGCGCGGCGACGTCCTGGGCATGGCGGGCCTCGGCGAGGACGAGGGCGATCGCCGCCTGGCCGGCGTAGGACTCTGCCGTCGCGAGGTCGCTGGCCTCGAACGGGGGTGACCCGACGCGTCGGAGCAGGACGAGCACGCCGACCCCGCGCCCGTCGGCGTGCATCGGGGCGTACAGCGCCGGGCCGAACTGCCGCAGGGCGTCCACGCGCATGGCCCGCGCCCCCGAGAGGGAGTCCACGACCAGGCCGTTGCCGTCCCGCAGCACGGTGTGCGCCCGCCCGTCCAGGGGCATGACGGTGCCCAGGAGCTCCTCGGCCCCGACCCCGTCGACGATCTCCATCACGAGCGAGTCGCCCAGGCTCGGCAGCACCAGCGCGGCGGTGTCGGCCTCGGAGACCTCGCGCGAGGAGGTCGCGACGTGCGCGAGCACCTCCTCCTCGTCGGCGCCCTGGAGCAGCAGCATCGTGATCTGCTGACTGGCCTGGAGCCACCGCTCGCGGTGCTCGGCCTGACCGTAGAGCTGGGCGTTCTGGATCGCGACGGCGGCCGCGGCGGCCAGGGTCAGCACCGCCTGGTCGTCCTCGGCGGTGAAGCCGCCGGCCTTCTCCGAGAGGTAGAGGTAGCCGAACACCCGGTCCCGTACCCGGACCGCTGTTCCGAGGAACGCGCCCATCGGCGGGTGATGGGGAGGGAAGCCCGCGAAGGACGAGTGCTGGGTGAGGTCCTCCAGGCGCAGGGTGCCGTGGGCCGGGATCGAGCCGAGCACGCCGATCGCGTGGGGCGGGCGTCCCAGGAGCTCGGCGAGCCGGGCGTCCATCCCGCTGTGCACGAAGGTCGTCGACCTCCCGCGCGCGTCGAGGACGTTGATCGCCGCGTAGCGGGCCCCGGTCAGGTCCGCACTGGCCTGGACGAAGCGTTGCAGGACCGTCGGCAGGTCGAGGTCGGATGCCAGGTTGATCGCGGCCTGCAGCAGGTCGGCGGCGGCCAAGGAGCTGTCGTGGCGACCGAGGTCGAGCGGCGTCATCGAACGTCCTGCCTCTCGTGCTCCCACGCGGCCCGGTACGCCGCGGAGTCTTCTCGGGAGAGCATCGCACGGTGATCGCCCCGCGCGCCGATCGTGCCGTCCGGGTCCAGCAGGAGCACCTCGTCGGCGGCCTCGACCCCGGCGAGCCGGTGCGTCACCACGAGGACACCGCGCTCCCGGGTGAGCGGCGCGCGCCGTCCGAGGAGGTCGGCGAGGAGCGCGGCTCCCTGGCGGTCGAGGTGCTCGGTGGGCTCGTCGAGCAGGAGCAGGGGGGCGGGGGCGAGGAGGGCTCGGGCCACGAGCAGGCGTCGTCGCTCACCACCGGAGATCTGGGCGGCGTCGGTGCCCAGGACGGTGTCCAGCCCGGCGGGCAGCCCCGCGAGCCAGGACCCGAGGCCGACCTGCTCCAGGGCTGCGCGGGCGGTCACCTCGTCCACGCCGCCGCGGGCCACCCGCAGGTTCTCCAGCACGGTCGTGTCGAAGACGTGGGCGTCCTCACCGGTCATCGCGACGGTCGAGGAGCGTCGCGCAGCCGGCAGGTCGGCCAGCGGGCGGCCGTCGAGCAGCACCTGACCCTCCTGTGGTGGGAGGAGCCCAGCGAGGGTCAGCAGGAGGGTGGTCTTGCCCACGCCGCTGGGGCCGACCAGGACCAGGGAGCGACCGGGCTCGAGGCGAAGGTCGACCCCGCGGAGCAGCGCGGGGCCGCCCGGCCAGCCGCAGGACAGACCGCGGGCCTCGAGGACCGGGGTGTGCCCGCGGGCG
>NZ_JALPKN010000196.1 GCF_023630195.1 Actinotalea sp. C106
GGCCTACCTGGGCGAGCTCGCAGGTGCGGTGGAGATCCCCGGCGCGATCGGCGCCGGGGCGCCGCTGGTCCGCTTCCCGTTCTTCGCGGCCGACGGCGCGACGGCGGGGCGGCTCGTCGCCGAGCTCGGTCGCCAGGGGGTGTACGCCGGGCGGTGGTACCGGCCCGTGCTGTTCCCTGGTGTGGTCGACCCCGGGGTGTACGGGTACGACCCTGCGGACCCCGCGCTCACGACGACGCGCGACCTCGTGGACCGCGTGGTGAACTTGCCGACGCGCGTCACGGCGTCCGAGGCGGTCCGCATCTCGGCCCTCGTCCGTGCGGCGCTGGCGGGCTGAGCCGCACCAGCACACCACCGGGCCCTACCCGGCCGCTGCGGGCGGGTCCCCTGCCGCACCCCGCAGGACGCGGTAGGCGCCGCCGACGGGTCAGTGGTTCAGACGGCGCCGGGAGAACTTCACGTAGTCGAGGGTGTGGCGCAGGTCGACCCGGGCGACGTCGAGACGGCGTCGCAGCGACAGGTCGGGGCGGTAGTGCAGCGTGTGGACCCGTCCCGCCCGCGACGCGCGGCGCAGGAGGCTGCGCGTCGAGGCCGGGACGAACCAGCGCGCGACCGCGTACGGCACGTTCAGCCAGAGCCGCTCCACCGTCGTCGTGAACGGGGCGACAGGGCGCCCGAGCACCAGCTCGTCGGCGGCGCAGCGGGCGAGGTTCCCGCCCGCGGCCATCGTGTAGAACGCCGTGGCCCCCGGGCGGAGGTTGACCTCGAGGACCTTGGAGAGGCCCGTCCGCCTGTCCAGCATGACGTCGACGTTCGCGGCCCCGTGGTACCCGATCCCGTCAAGAAGGGTGCGGACGGAGTGGGCGAGGTCGGGGTCGTCGATGGTCACGATCGCGTTGTTGTTGCCCACCAGGTCCGGGTTGTACTCGGTGAGCGCCACCTGCCCGACCGACAGGAACCGCACGCGACCGCTGCGGTCGGAGTAGGTGTTGGCCACGCGCATCACGGACTCGTCGCCCGCGAGGTACTCCTGCACGATCAGCTCACCGTCGTAGCCCGCGGCATAGATCCGCCGCGCCGTCTCGCGCAGCGCGGCCGCGTCGTCGAGGAGATAGACCTTCTGGCGGCCCTCGAACTGCAGGCGCGGATACTGGTCGGTGTCCGACGGCTTGAGGATCACCGGGTATCCGAAGGGCAGGTCCTCGCCCAGGCGGGGGTCGTCCAGCACCGACGCGTCGACGACGAGCGTCTCGGGGTGCGGGACGCCCAGAGCCGCGCACGTGGCGTAGAAGTCCGTCTTGTTCATGACCCGGGCCGCCGTCGCAGCGTCGGGGAGCGGGATGAGGTAGCGGTCGTCGACCTCTGCACGGTGCTCGAGCAGGACGTTGGTGTAGTGCTCGATCGTCGGCAGGAGCAGCAGGACGGCGCCGGGCCGCGTGGTGGCTAGCTCCGCAGCGAGCTCGCGCAGCGTCTCGACGACGACCTGCTCGTCGTCGAAGTCGCGTCGGGCGCGCACCTCGACGATGCGGGAGTGCGCGGTCTCTCGGAGCGCGTACCGGCCGAGCGCGATGGAGCGGACGCCGAACGCCTCGTGCAGGGAGCGGGCGAGGTTGTAGGCCCCGAGCCCGGTCCCCAGGATCACCGGGACGAAGTCATCTTCCGTGGGCATGGGTCCGGGGGCCTTTCACGGGGTCGGGAACTGCCTGCGCACCGGCGAAGGCCGTAGCAGTCTAGCGGCGCTGCGAGGTCACGGGACTGCCACATCCCGGCCGGATCGGGTTGGTAGGCTCGCCGGCGCGACAGGCCCGACGGAGGAAAGGACCACATGACCACCGTGACCGACGTGCGGGACCGGGCGACCTGGGACGCCGAGGTGCAGCGGTCCGGCGGTCATCCGCTGCAGCTCTGGGGCTGGGGCGAGGTCAAGAGCCACGGGCCGTGGACCGTGCACCACCTGCGGGTCGCGTCCGCCGACGGGGCGCTGATCGGCCTCGCGCAGGTGCTCGTGCGCCGCCTCCCCCTGCCGTTCCGGGCGCTCAGCTACGTCCCCCGGGGGCCGGTGGTGGGACCCGACGGTGTCGGCTCGCCCGAGACGCGTCGCGAGGTCACGCAGGCCGTGGCCGACTGGTGCGCCACCCACGTCCGGGGCATCGGGGTCACGTTCGAGCCGGACTGGCCCGACGGGACGGAGCTCGGCGTCGACGGAGCCCGCCAGGCGCGGACCCCGATCCTGTGCCGCTCGACGCTGATCCTCGACCTGACGCGCAGCGACGACGAGCTCCTCGCCGACCTGGGCCGCTCGACCCGCGCCGACGTGCGCAAGGGTGGGCGTGGTGTGGAGATCCGGCGGGTCGTCGCCGACGACGAGCTGGAGGCCGTGCTCGCCCTGTACCGGGAGTCGGCGGCGCACGCCGGGTTCCCCCTGCACGAGGACGACTACTACCGGGCTGTCCACCGCGAGCTGGGCGACGCGTCGCTCGTGGTGGCGGCGTTCGCCGACGGCGCCCCGTGCTCCTTCGTCTGGTGTGCCGCGTCGGCCACCACGGCGTTCGAGCTGTACGGCGGCGTCAACGAGGTCGGGCGCAAGGCGCGCGCCAACGCGCCGGTCAAGTGGCATGCCGTCCGTCTCGCGCGGGAGGCAGGCCTCGAGCGCTACGACCTCAACGGTCTGCTCAACGACGGCATCAGCGAGTTCAAACGGAGCTTCGCCAAGCACGAGAACCTCATGGTCGGCGCGATCGACGTCCCGTTCAACGGCCCGCTGCACGCGGCGTGGGAGCGCGGTCTGCCGACGGCCAAGCAGGTGGTCCGCCGGCTGCGTCGCCGGTGAGGTCGAACCGCGACGCGAGGTCGGCGGGCGCCGGGCGACGGGTCAGCGCCGACGCAGCCGGCGAGCGAGCGGGCGCAGGACCTCGTCAAGCTCGCGCACGCGCAGCAGCTTGAGGAGGACGCCGTACGCCGCGACCATCACCAGGCCCGCGACGGAGGTCACCGCCAGGGCGTGACCCCAGGTGAGGGGGTCGTCAGCCCCCATCAGGCGCGCCACGCCCCAGCCGAGGGCCGCGGAGACCCCCGCGGCGATCACGGCACGGGTGTACAGGCGCAGCACGCGTGGGCCGTCGATGCCGTGCAGCAGGCGCCGCATGCCGCGGATGCGTAGGAGCACCGACACCCACGCCGAGAGGGAGTAGGCGCCGGCGGCCGCCACCGCCCAGTGCCGGGCCGGGAGCACCTGCCAGGCGATCAGCAGCGTGGTGACCATCGAAGTGGTGGCGACCACCTGGATGACGAAGATGCTCCGGCCGTCCTCGAACGCGAAGTACATCCGCTTGACCATGACGGTCGCCCCGAGGGCCACGAGCCCCACGCCGAGCGCGCGGAGCACCGGGGCGGCCACGGCGACCTCCTCGGGGGACAGCGGAGGCAGCAGCGTCTTGAGCAGCGGACCCGGGATCGTGATCAGCACGGCCGCTGAGATCACGGAGAAGATGCCCGCCGCGCGCAGGCCGGTCGACATGGCGGACCGGACTCCGTCCAGGTCGCGCCGCGCGGCCGCGAGGCTCATCCGGGGGAAGAGGGCCGTGATGATCGACACGACGACCAGGGAGTGCGGCAGCAGGTAGATCATCAGGGCGTTGGTGAAGGTCGCGTTGCCGGCGACGACCTCGCTGCCGCTCGCGGACTGGCCGGCGCTCCAGGTGATGTTCTTGAGCAGCACGAGCCCGAGCTGCTCGAGGGCCACCGCCGCGACGGTCCAGCCGACGACCTTCCCCGCGGAGCGCAGCCCGATGCCGCGAAACCCGAAGCGTGGCCGCCAGTGGAACCCCCCGCGGGACAGCGCGACCATGAGGACGACGGCTTGCGCGGCGACGCCGAGCGTGGCTGTTCCGGCGAGCACCACGGTCTGCGTCGTCGTCCACGCGCTCACGTCGTTCAGCGGTCCGTCCGCGGTGCCCCAGACCAGGAGGAACGCGCCGAAGCCCAGCACGGAGACGATGTTGTTGGCCATCGGGGCCCAGCCCGTGGCCGCGAACTGGCCGCGGGCGTTGAGGAGCTCGCCGAGGACCGCGAACAGCCCGTAGGACAGCACCTGCGGGATGCACCAGAACGCGAAGACCACCGCGAGCGCGCGTTCCTGCGACGACAGCTGACCGGAGAGGGTGAACAGCCGGATCAGCAGCGGCGCGGCCAGCGTCAGCACCACTGTTCCCACGACCAGCGTGACCACCGCGAGCGTCAGGAGCTTGTCGAGGCGCTCCTGGGTGTTCTCGGACGTGATGGCGCGCATGATCTGCGGCATCAGCACCGCCTGGAGCACACCCGCCGCGAGCAGGATGAAGAGCATGTTGGGCAGCGTGTTCGCGATGTCGAACGCGTTGGCCACCGCGCCTGTGATGCCGATCGCCCCGACCAGCAGCATGGTGCGCACCTGGCCCGTCGCCCGCGACGCGAACGTGCCGAGCGACAGGATGAGCGAGTTGCGCCCCAGGCTGGACGAGCTGGCGCCTGGGACGACCCCGCCCTCGGGGGAGGCCGAGCCGGCGACGCCGTCGGCCGCGGGTGACGGGGTACTCGTCATGGAGGGGATTGTGCCACCCGCGCGGCGACCTTCCACGCCACGACCTTCCACGCCACGACCATCCGTGCTCGATCCTGACGCAGGATCAGGGGGCGTCGATGGGTGTGCCCGGGGGGTCAGCCGATCCGGTGCGTCCCGAGGTAGAGGTGCAGCACCGGCACCCTGAGCTCGTCGCGGGCGCGCGACGCCCAGTCGGTGTGGAACGTGTCCTCGAGCGCGTGCGGGAAGGTCACGACGACGACCTCCCGGACGGGGTGCCGGTCGACGGCCGAGCGCAGTGCCGGGAGCGGGTCGTCGTCGACGACCGTGCCGTCGGCCTCGGCCCCCGCGGCCACGAAGGCGGCGAGGCTCTCCTGGAGCTGCTCCTCAGCCGTGGCGTGCGCGCGCACCGGCTCCGGCTCACGGCCGAGGACGGTGTCGAGCGCCTCGCGCAGCTCGCCCATGCTCAGGTGGTCCACGAGGGAGACGAGCACGTTGCGCTCGGTGTCGGCGGGCACCAGGACGTGGAACCGCCGGTCTTCGCCGGGGTGGAGCGCCGTGATGTGCTCGATGTCCGTCGCTGTCAGGGTGTCCTCGGTCAGGACCAGGATGATCTCGTTCACCTGCTGAGCCTATCGGCGGGGCAGGTGCCACCGCCCGAGGAGGACGCCGTCGGCGTGCAGCAGGTGGGCCGGGGCGGCCATGGCCGACGGCTCGAGCCACGGCCCGGCCAGCACCCGACCGGCCGGACCACCGACCAGGACCGGGCTCGTGGTCAGGCAGAGCTCGTCCACGAGGCCGGCGCCGACCAGGTCGGCGAGAAGCGCCGGCCCGCCTTCGGTCAGCACGTCGTGCAGGCCCGCTGCCCCCAGCCGTCGCAGCACGTCCGCGAGGTCCACGCCTCCCTCGTGCACGATCAGGCGTTCGGGGGACACCACCCGGCGCAGCGCGGGCAGTCCCGGTGCCGTGGTGAGGGTGCAGACCCACGGGGCGGGCTCACCGTGCAGGACGACCGCGGGCACGTCGCCGCTCCCGGAGACCACGACGAGGGTCGGGTGCGCCGGGCGTCCCTCGGCCAGGCGCACGGCGTGCAGCGGCTCAGGGGTTCGCAGCGGCGTGTAGCCCTCGGCGCGCACCGTCCCGGCCCCGACCAGGACGGCGTCGGCCAGCGAGCGAAGGACCGTGAAGACCCTGAGGTCCGCCGGACCGTTGATGGTGCCCGACCGTCCGTCCGGGCCGGTCGCCGCGCCGTCGAGCGTGGCGATCATGCTCGCCCGGACCCACGGACGGTCGGAGCGGGCGGGTTCCGCAGCGGCGCCGCCCGGCTCGCGGCGGCGCTCGGCGTCGGTGGCGTAGAGCACCCGCAGCTCGCGCTCCGCGGGGTCGGGCTGGAGGCGGTAGCCCGCCGGCACCGGTGATCCTGACGAG
>NZ_JALPKN010000197.1 GCF_023630195.1 Actinotalea sp. C106
GCGCCCAGGCCGAGGCCCGCCGTGAGGCCGACCGCCTGCATCGCGCCGCGTGCGCCACGGCCCACGCCCATGGCCTCGCCGTACCGCAGGTCGTGACCGTAGGCCCAGCCCTGCAGCGCGTTGGACCGCCGCACGATCCGGGAGTTGACCGAGGCCATCGGGAACGGGGCGATCCAGCGGCCGTCGCTCAGCCGCGTTGGTGCGGGGGAGTCCGAGGGCTGGGGCGCGGTCGACTCGGCGTCGTGGTCCGGGCTCAACGAGTACGGGTCGCCCAGCAGGCGCCGCACGGAGGGGTCGCTCGCGGCGAGCTCGACGATGCCCCGCATCGACTCGACCGTCCCGCCGCTCACCCCGCCCTTGGCCCGGGCGACGGCCAGCACGTGGCTGAGCGTCCCGGCGTCGTCCGCCTGGACCTGGCGGTGCAGGGTGAGCATGCCGATGTCCGACGGGATCGAGTCGTACCCGCAGCCATGCACGATGCGCGCGCCCGACGCCTGGGCGACGTCGTCGTACCGGTCGATGGCCTGGCGGATGAACGGGGTCTCGCCGGTGAGGTCCGCGTAGTGGGTGCCCGCGCGGGCGCAGGCCTCGACCACGGGCAGGCCGTGGCGCAGGTACGGGCCGACGGTGGTCACGACCACGCGCGTGCTGCCCGCCATGGTGGCGAGGGAGTCCGGGTCGGTGGAGTCGGCGACGAGGATCGGCCAGTCGTGGGCGCGGCTCGGCAGGCCGTCCCGGGCGCGCTCGACCTTCCCGCGGGAGCGGCCCGCGAGGGCGATGCGGGTGCCCTCCGGGGCGTGCTCGGCGAGGTGCTCGGCGACGAGGACGCCGACGAAGCCGGTGACGCCGAAGACGACGATGTCGTGGTCGCGGGAGGAGGAGCTCATCGGGCGATGGTTGCTGCGGGGCGGGTGGGGCGCAACCTGACCGCGGGGCGCACGAGGTAGACCGCGACGAGGGCCAGGAGGAACCCACCAAGGGTGTTCAGCAGGACGTCCATCAGTGCGGGTGAGCGCCCGGTCGGCAGGGCCCACTGCAGAAGCTCGACGACGATCGAGGCGGCGACGACGGTCGCCGTCGTGGCGGTCACGCCCGTCCGACGTGCGAGGGGGAGCAGCAGAGCGACCCACCAGAAGAGAGCCAGGTTGACCAGTGCCTGTGCCAAGGACGGTGAGCGCAGCACGAGGTCGACCGAGCCTGTACCCGCGGCGGCTGGGGTGTGGGACACCAAGGTGATGGACGCTGTGAGAAGCAGGCCGAAGGCGATCCCTCCCCAGGCACCGGCCTCGATCGCGGCTCCGCGACGGTCGTCTGCCACGCGCCACCGGTAGCGGGCGACTGCCACCAGCACCCCGAGCACGAGGGCGACGAGTGCGTGCTGGGCAGGGAAGAGGCGCAGCAGCTGTTCCATGGCGGTCAACTATCGCGCGAGCCCGGCAACAATCGCGGCAGGCGCACATGCCCGCAACCGATGGTTTCGCCCGTCGTTAGCAACGGATGTCTGCATAACCGATGCTAACGTGCGCTGGTGACATCGGGTCCGCCGCAGCGAGCCGCCGGCTGGCCGAGCTATGCCACCGAGACCGTCGCGTGGGAGTCCGCTGACGCCTCGTACGGCCCGCGCACCGGGCGCAGTGCCCACGCTGGGCCCTACGAGGCGGTTGTGCCCCCGCGCATCGCTGACGCCCCGGTCTCCCTGTCATCTCAGGCTTCGGCCCTGGTCGCTGAGGCCTCAGCAGAGATCGCCCGCTTCGACGCGGAGACCCACGCCGCCACGACGTCGTTCGCTGCGCTGCTGCTGCGCACCGAGGCCGCCAGCTCCTCCCAGATCGAGAACCTGACCTCCTCCGCGAAGGCCATCGCTCTGGCCGAGCTTGGTCGCACCGGACGCGCGAACGCTGACGAGATCGTCGCCAACGTCACCGCCATGACCCAGGCGCTGCAGGGGGTCGATCACCTCGACGGCGACGCGATCCTGGCCATGCACCGTGCGCTCATGGTCGGGCACCTGCCTGCCGCTGCCGGACGCTGGCGCGACCAGCAGGTGTGGATCGGAGGCACCAGCCGCAGCCCTCACGGCGCAGCCTTCATCGCCCCGGTGCACCAGCGCGTGCCCGCCGCGATCGCCGACCTCGTCGCCTTCATCGAACGTGATGACGTGCCCCTGCTCGCCCAGGCTGCACTGACCCATGCCCAGTTCGAGTCCATCCACCCGTTTCCGGACGGCAACGGACGCACCGGCCGCGCTCTGCTGCACGCTCAGCTCCGCCACGGCGGGCTCGCCCGGGATGCGATCGTCCCGGTGTCCGCCGGCCTGCTCCTCGACACGGACCGCTACTTCCAGGCCCTGACGGCCTATCGGTCCGGGGACGTCGAGACCATCGTCACGGAGGTGTGCCAGGCGGTGTTCCCGGCGTTGGCCAACTCCCGCCAGCTCATCGCCGACGTGACCGACGCTCGCACCGCCTGGCAGCAGCGGATCCGTGCGCGCCGCGGGGCGGCCGCATGGGCGCTGGCAGACCTGGTGAGCACTCGCCCTGTCGTCAACGTGCGCATCGCTGCTCAGAAGCTCGACGTCAGTACCGTCAACGCGCAGCTGGCGATCGACCGGCTCGTGGAAGACGGCGTTCTCGAGCAGATCGGCCGGGGCACCCGTGACCGGGTGTGGCAGGCGCCCGAGGTGCTCACCGCGATGGACCGGTTCGCCGAGAGGTCGCACCGACGCCTCGGGTGAGCATCAGGGCGGCAAAGGGGCGCGACCACCAGGGCCGGGCCACGATGCCTAGGCTGCTCCCCATGGCCACAGTGATCCTCGTCCGGCACGGCCGTTCCACGGCGAACGTCGAGGGCGTGCTCGCCGGGCGCACCGCGGGGGTGAACCTCGACGACGTCGGGCGTCAGCAGGCCGAGCGCACGGCCGAACGGCTCGCCGTCGTCCCCCTGGTCAGCGTCGTGTCGAGCCCCCTCGAGCGCTGCCGGCAGACCGCGCAAGCCCTCCTGGACCAGCAGCAGGGCGCCCCGGAGCTGCAGATCGACGAGGCCGTCACCGAGTGCGACTACGGGCAGTGGCAGGGGCGGGCCCTCGGTGACCTGGCCAAGGAGCCGCTGTGGTCGGTGGTGCAGAACCAGCCCTCGGCCGTCGTCTTCCCCGAGGGGGAGTCGCTCGCGGCGATGCAGGCCCGGGCGGTGGCTGCGATCCGTCGGCGCGACGCCGCGGTCCAGGAGCAGCACGGGGCGGGTGCGGTGTGGGCCGTGGTGAGCCACGGGGACATCATCAAGTCCGTCCTGGCCGACGCCCTGGGCATGCACCTCGACCTCTTCCAGCGCATCAGCGTGGGCCCGGCCTCGATCTCGGTGATCCGGTACGGGACCCACCGGCCCGACGTCGTCTCGGCGAACACCGAGTTCGGGGACCTCAGCTGGCTGCGATCGAGCGGGCCGGTCACCGACGCGCCGGTCGGGGGCGGGGCCGGGCACGAGGACGGCACAGGTCATGAGGACAGCACGGGCCCCCACGACGGCGCCGAGCAGGCCAGCCCGGCGCCTCCCTCGTAGACTGATCACATGCGGACCCTCGTCCATGAGTACGACTGGCCGGACCGTGTCGTCGTCGGCACCGTCGGTCGCCCCGGCGAACGGACCTTCTACCTGCAGGCGCGCGCCGGCGCCCGGTTCACCAGCGTCGCCCTCGAGAAGGAGCAGTCCTTCCTCCTCGCCGACAAGATGGACGAGCTCCTCGACGAGCTGACCGCCGACGAGGACAACCCCGTCAACGCCCCCACGGAGATCCCCGTCGAGCTCGTCGACGACGACCCCCTGGACCAGCCGGTCGAGGAGCAGTTCCGCGCGGGTGCGATGCGCCTCGCCTGGGATCCGCGGACGGCCCAGGTGGTCCTCGAGGCCTTCCCCGTCGAGCTGTCGCGCGAGGACGACGGCATCGCCCCTGAGGATGAGGAGGACGACGAGCCGAGCGAGGTGCTCCTCATCCGCATCCCGGTCGGCACCGCCCGGGCCTTCGCGCAGCGCACCCGCAAGGTGGTCCACTCGGGGCGCCCGCTGTGCCCGCTCTGCGGTCAGCCGGTCAGCCCCGACGGTCACGTCTGCGACCTCACCGAGGAGTGACGGTCCCGGAGGTCGACCTCGACGGCGGCGAGCTGCACCTCGAGGGGCGCATCACCGTCGCCTCGAACGCGACCTTCGTCGGGAAGATCGACGAGGTCGCCGTCGTCTACAAGCCCGAGGCCGGGGAACGGCCGCTGTGGGACTTCCCCGACCGCACCCTGGCCCGCCGCGAGGTCGCCGCGTACCTGGTGTCCCAGACGCTCGGGTGGAACATCGTGCCCCGCACCTGGCTGCGCGACGGGCCCCTCGGCGTCGGCATGGTCCAGCTGTGGCAGGAGCCCGACCCGGAGCAGGACCCGGTCGACGTCGTCCCCTCGGCCGAGGTCCCGGACGAGGGCTGGCGCACCGTGCTCGAGGGCAGCGACGAGAGCGGGCGCACCGTCACCGTCATCCACGAGGACACCGCCGCGCTGCGCCGCATGGCCGTGTTCGACGTCCTGGTGAACAACGCCGACCGCAAAGGCGGGCACATCCTCCCGCTGCCCGACGGCCACCGGTACGGGGTCGACCACGGCGTCACCTTCCACGTCGAGCCCAAGCTCCGGACCGTGCTGTGGGGATGGCTCGGCGATCCGCTCGACCCCGACGAGGTGGCCGGCGTCGAGCTGGTGCGCGCCGGGCTAGGCGGTGACCTGGGGGTGGAGCTGTCTGCGTTGCTCAGCGCCGCGGAGGTCGCAGCCCTCGCCGCGCGCTGCGACCGTCTGCTCGCTGAGGGCGCGTTCCCCGGCCCCGACGGCGATATGCCTGCCGTGCCGTGGCCGTTGTTCTGATTCAGGCCGTGTCTGCCGCCTGAGGTTCGGTGCGGGCGGCGTCGTCCTCGTCAACCTGGTCCGGCCGGTGCTCGAGGATGTCGCCGGGCTGGCAGTCCAGCACTTCGCAGATGGCCTCGAGGGTGCTGAAGCGGATGGCGCGGGCCTTGCCGGTCTTGAGGTTGCTGAGGTTGGCGAGGGTGATGCCCACGTGCTCGCTGAGCTCGGTCAGGCGCATCTTGCGCTGGGCGAGCACGACGTCGAGGTTGACGATGATCGGCATGCTCAGACCGTCAGCTCGACGTCTTCACGCAGGGCGTGCGCGGCGCGGAACAGCCGCTCGAGCAGCGCGAAGCCGCCGAGCAGCAGCAGGATCGCGGTCTCCAGCCCCAGCCAGGCGAGGAACACCCCGGGCTGGCCCTGCCCGAACGCGACGTTGAAGGCCACCAGCCCGAGGAGGTAGTACGCGGCCACCCCGGCGATCAGCAGCTTGACCTGTCGGAACACCCGCAGCGTCGGGGCGGAGAAGGCCTCCCCGGCGTCGACCAGCCGCAGGAAGCGCAGCAGCAGACCGATCCCGACCAGCACGGGCAGGAACCCGGCGACCACCCCCAGGTAGGTCGGGACGCGCAGGTGCGCGTACTCGGGCCAGTCAGCGGCCGACTCGAGGCTGAGCAGGTGAAGGACCCCGGCCGCAGCGACGACCCCGCCGGCGAGGACGATCAAGAGAAGTCGCAGAATCTTGGTTTCCATGAGACCCACACTACACCGGAGTTGTCGATAAACAACAAAAACACATCGCGAAGCGACGATCCGACGAGTCTCTGGTCGGCCGCCACCGCTCTTCGCCGTCCAGGGGTCCCCTGGATCACGAGATTTCCGTTATGCCCGCCTCGCGCTGTGGTCTCCCCTTCCGTGACCAGCACCACCCGAACCACCCACGACCCTGGGGGACCAGTGGACACACGCACGCAGCACCCACCGCAGCACGCCCGGCCGGGGCTTCCCGGCAGCCGACCGCCACGCCGTCAGCGGCGGATCGCGGCCCTGAGCACCGCGGTGCTCCTCGCCGTCGCAGGCGGGTCGCTCGCCCCCGCCGCGCACG
>NZ_JALPKN010000198.1 GCF_023630195.1 Actinotalea sp. C106
CGTGGCAGGCCGCGCCGCTGCCCCTCGCTGCGGCGGACCTCGCGTCCCTGCTCGCCGGTGCTGCGGCGGTCGACCCGGACGCTCCCGTGGCCGGCCCGGTCCTGCGGGCCGGCTCGTTCTCGTCCCTCGCAGGGCGGGACCACTTCCTCCGGCTGGACGGGTTCACCAAGGGGCTCGTGTGGGTCAACGGGACCCTGCTGGGTCGGTACTCCGCCGCAGGCCCGACCCGCACCGTCTACGTGCCCGGCCCCGTGGTCCGCGACCAGAACGAGCTCGCCGTCCTCGAGCTGCACGCCGCGAGCTCGGGCACCGCGCGCTTCGTCCGAGCCCCTGACCTAGGCCCGGTCGACGTCTGACCCGAGCCGAGCTCGACCTCGTGTCAGAACCTGGAGTACCTCTGGGTACCCCAGGTTCTGACACGAGATGTGGGGGAGGGGGATTTCACCCTCGGTTCACCTGGGTCGCTGATCTTGTTGGGCAGGGGCTCATCTGACGCCTGCAGAGTCACTCCACGTGACCGCAGACGCCAGGACCGACGACCACCCCGTGGTCGCTCTGACCCCCCGACCACCCGGCCCGAGGGAGCGGCCTGCGCGCCCCCGCGGCCAGCGGTACCGTCGCCGCGAGGTGCTCCTGGCGCTGGCCTTCCTCCTCCCGAACCTCGTGCTCCTGGGCGTGTTCACCTACCGCCCGCTGCTCGACAACTTCCGGCTCTCCTTCACGAGCTGGAACATCGCCTCGCCCACCGCCGAGTACATCGGCGTCGACAACTACGTCGAGTGGTTCACGAGCTCGAGCAGCCAGACGGTGATGTGGAACACGGTGGTCTTCACCGGCGCCGCCGTGATCGGTTCGATGGTCCTGGGGCTCGCCCTCGCCCTGCTGCTCGACCAGAAGCTCGTCGGGCGCAACGCCGTGCGGTCCCTGGTCTTCGCCCCCTTCGTGCTCGCGGGAGCCGCCGTCGGGGTCGCCTTCCAGTTCGTCTTCGACCCGACCTTCGGTCTCATCCAGGACGTGCTCGGTCGTCTGGGGATCGAGGCCCCGGCCTTCTACCAGAACCCCCGGTGGGCGCTGTTCATGGTGACCACCACCTACGTGTGGAAGAACCTGGGCTACACCTTCGTCATCTACCTGGCCGCGCTGCAGGGCCGGCGGGCCGAGCTCGACGAGGCCGCTGAGATCGACGCGGCCTCGACCTGGACCAAGTTCCGTCGCGTCACCTGGCCCCAGCTGCGCCCCGCGACCTTCTTCCTGCTCATCACCGTGCTGCTCAACAGCTTCCAGGTCTTCGACGTGATCCACACGATGACGCGGGGCGGCCCGCTGGGAGACGGGACGACGACGATGGTGTACCAGATCTACGAGGAGACCTTCGTGAACCTTCGCGCCGGCTACGGCGCGACCGTCGCCTCGATCATGTTCGTGGCCCTCCTGCTCATCACCCTGGCCCAGGTCTTCCTCATGGAGCGGGGGCGTCAGAAGTGACCACCACCCTCGCCCCCCACGAGCGGTCCGGTGCCCTTCGCGCCGCCGGCGGCTACCTCGGCCTCCTCGTCGTCATCCTGGTCGTGGCGCTGCCGCTCTACTGGATCCTGGCCGCCTCCTTCAAGGAGCGGCCCGACATCTACACCGTCCCGGTGACCTGGCTGCCCGACCCGGTGACCACCGAGAACTACACCGCGGTGCGCACCGGGGTCGACTTCGTCGACTACCTGCGCAACTCGATCATCATCACCGTGGTGCTCACCGCGGTGCAGGTGGTGCTCGGGGTGCTGTCCGCCTACGCCCTGGCCTTCCTGCGGTTCCCCGGGCGCGGGGTCGTGCTGATGGTCATCATCGCGGCCCTCATGGTGCCCAGCCAGATCACCATGATCAGCAACTACGCCCTCGTCTCCGGGCTGGGCTGGCGCAACAGCTTCGCGGGGATCATCGTCCCGCTCGCCGGGGTGGCCTTCGGCACCTTCCTGATGCGCAACCACTTCCTCTCCCTGCCGACCGAGGTGCTCGAGGCCGCCGAGATGGACGCCGCCGGACCGATCCGCACGCTGCTGCGCGTGGTGCTGCCGATGTCCTGGCCCACCCTGATCGCGTTCACCCTGATCACCGTCGTGAACGAGTGGAACCAGTACCTCTGGCCGCTGCTCATCGCCGAGGACTCCTCGGTCGCCCCGCTCCCGGTCGGCCTGACCCAGCTGCAGGACGCCGAGGGGCTCACCAACTGGGGTCCGGTGATGGCCGGGACGGTGCTGACGATGGTGCCGATCCTCGTCGTCTTCCTCCTGCTCCAGCGCCACATGATCAAGGGCCTCACGGCCGGAGCGGTCAAGGGATGACCCCGGTGACCACGCCCCCGAACCGACCTTCCCCCCATCTGTCCCACCCACGCACGACCACGACACAGGAGCACACCCGTATGAACGCACTGAACCGCCGGACCGCCTCGCGGCTCGTCGTCGGAGGCCTCGCCCTGACGCTCCTCGCCGCCTGCGCGGGGACCGGGTCGGTCGAGACCGACGAGGCCCCCGCGGCGGGAACCACGGCCGACACGGGCGAGGTCGAGTCCCTGACCTTCTGGTCCAACCACCCGGGCGAGTCCAAGGAGGTCGAGGAGGAGATGATCGCGGCCTTCGAGGCCGAGCACGGGATCGAGGTCAACCTGGTCAGCGCCGGCGCCAACTACGAGGAGCTCGCGCAGCGGTTCAACGCCGCGCTGGCCGGTGGCGACCTCCCCGACGTCGTCGTCGTCTCCGACGTGACGTGGTTCAACTTCGCCCTCACCGACGCGCTCGCGCCGATGGACGAGCTCTGGGAGACCGTCGGGGTCGACTCCGACGGCTACGTGGACTCGCTGCGCGAGGACTACGCCTTCGACGACGGCCACTACGCGCTGCCCTACGCGCGGTCGACGCCGCTGTTCTACTACAACAAGGACATGTGGGAGGCGGCCGGTCTGCCCGACCGTGGCCCCGAGACCTGGGACGAGTTCGCCGAGTGGGGTGCCGACCTGCAGGAGTCCGCCCCCGACGTCGCGCCGCTCGTGGCCCCCGACGGCAGCAACTACCTCGACTGGCTGTTCCAGGGCATGATCTGGACCTTCGGCGGGGCGTACTCCGACGAGTGGGAGCCCACCTTCACCTCGGACGAGTCCGTCGAGGCCGGCGAGTTCCTCCAGGAGCAGGTCGAGTCCGGCAACATCGCGATCTCGAACGACTCGACCAACCAGTTCGGCGCCGGGCAGGCCGCCGCCGTCCTGGCGTCCACGGGCAGCCTCGGCGGCCTCACCGAGACCGCGCAGTTCGCGTTCGGCACCGCCTTCCTCCCCGGCCCGCAGCCGGGCGTGACCACCGGTGGCGCCGGGCTGGGCATCCCGGCCGGCATCGACCAGGCGCGCCAGGAGGCCGCCATGGAGCTCATCGCCTTCCTCACCGACACCGAGAACACCGTGACCTTCAGCCAGGCCACGGGCTACATGCCGGTGCAGAAGGCCGCCCTCGAGAACGAGGACACGATCGCGTACCTCGAGGAGAACCCCAACGCCCGCACGGCCCTCGAGCAGCTCGAGGTGACCGCCTCGCAGGACTACGCCCGCGTCTTCGTCCCCGGTGGCGGCGCGCGCATCGGCGCCGCCCTGGACCGGATCACCACCGGTGGCGAGGACGTCGAGACGGTCTTCACCGAGCTCGAGGAGGAGACCCGCACGGTCATCGAGCGGGACATCGAGCCCCAGCTGTGACCGAGCCGGCCCGTCGCGCAGGAGAGGGAGTGACATGGCCACGGTGACCTTCGAGGGAGCCTCCCGGACCTACCCCCACAGCACGCGCCCCGCGGTGGACCGGCTCGAGCTCGAGGTCCACGACGGCGAGTTCCTCGTCGTCGTGGGCCCCTCGGGCTGCGGCAAGTCCACCAGCCTGCGGATGCTCGCCGGGCTCGAGCCCGTGACCGGCGGGCGGGTGCTGATCGACGGGGCCGACGTCACCGGTCGGCGGGCCCGCGACCGAGACGTGGCGATGGTCTTCCAGAGCTACGCCCTCTACCCGAACATGACGGCCGGGGAGAACATGGGCTTCGCGCTGCGCAACGTCGGGGTGTCCAAGGCCGAGACCAAGGCACGGGTCGCCGAGGCAGCCCGCATCCTCGAGCTCGAGGACCAGCTCGACCGCCGTCCGTCGCGCATGTCCGGCGGGCAGCGGCAGCGGGTGGCCATGGGGCGCGCGATCGTGCGCAACCCCAAGGTGTTCTGCATGGACGAGCCGTTGTCCAACCTCGACGCCAAGCTGCGCGTCTCCACCCGCGCGGAGATCGCGGGCCTCCAGCGCCGCCTCGGCACGACGACGGTCTACGTGACGCACGACCAGACCGAGGCCATGACGATGGGGGACCGGGTGTGCGTGCTCCTCGACGGGGAGCTGCAGCAGGTCGGCAGCCCCACCGAGCTGTATGAGCGGCCGCGCAACACCTTCGTGGCCGGGTTCATCGGTTCGCCGGCCATCAACCTCGTGGACGCCGTGCCGGTCCGCGAGGGGCGAGCCGTGGTGAGCGGCTCCCTCGAGCTGGTGGTCCCGGCCCAGGGGCCCGGGCCGTCGGAGGTCACCGTGGGCATCCGCCCCGAGGGCCTCGAGGTGGTCGCCGACGGCGAGCCGCCGCGCGCGGGTGACCTCGCCGCGCGGGTGACGAGGATCGAGCGGATGGGCTCCGAGACATTCGTCTTCGCCGAGCCCACCCACCTCACCCCGGGTGTCTCGGTCCGCTCGGGGCACCTCGTGGTCCGGGTGGGCAAGCGCCAGGTCGTCACGGAGGGGCAGCCGCTCGTGCTGCGCACCCACCTGGACGAGGTGCTGCTCTTCGGCCCGGACGGCGACGCCCTGCGCTGACCCGCCCGGCCTGCACGGGCCTGGCGCGACGGACACGTCGCGTCACGACGACAGCGCACGAACGAAGGGCCCGTCCGGTGATCCTCACCGGACGGGCCCTTCGGCGTGGCGCAGGAGGTCGCGGGTCAGGCCTCGACGAGCGAGCCGGTGGCCGGTGCGGCGTCGTCGGCGGTGCGGGTCTGAGCAGGGCCCCGGGCGGTGTCCCGCGCGGCCCGCCAGTCGGTGCCGTCCACGACCGAGCGCAGCAGCGGCAGGTCGTCGGACATGATCGCGTCGAGCCCCATGCCCAGCAGTCGCTCGATGTCGTGCCGGGCGTTCGGGGTCCAGCACGAGACGCCGATGCCCAGACCGTGCAGGGCGTCGACCAGGATCGGGGCGAGGGTCGAGTGCTCCGGGTTGTACAGCTCGGGTCGCAGCAGCCCGAGCACGCGCACGTCCGGCGGGGCCAGGCCCAGGGCGTTGTAGAAGATGCGCGCCCCGGGCGTCGTGTGGCGCACCTGCCACAGGCCGCCGAGCTCTCCGCAGAACCCGGTCTGCTCGCTCATCCCGATGCCCTGCACCAGGAGGGCGGCCGCTGCCGCGACCTCGGGGGTCTTCTGGTCGATGACCAGCGGGACCCCGGTGCTGCGCGACAGCTCGAGGGCCTCGACCAGGAGGGGGACACGGCGGTCGTCGGCGCCCAGGGACCGCACGGCCGCGGTGTCGACCGCGGCCACGGGGCGGGGGTCGTCCCACAGCCGGCTGAAGGTGGCGTCGTGGTGCACCACCACGGCCCCGTCGGCGGCGAGCTGGACGTCGATCTCGACCATGTCCGCCCCGCCCAGCATCGCGGCCTCGATCGCGGGCAGGGTGTTCTCGACGTGATGACGGTGGTCCCCGCGGTGCGAGATGGCCAGGGGCGGGGCGGACGGGTCGTACCAGGACACGGGTTCTCCTCGGATGACGGGTGGCTCGGGCCCTGGCACACGCCGTCGGCCCACGGAGCCCCGACGCTGCCAGGACGTGCTGAACGGTCGTCGCCCGGCGGGTGAACGCGGGCCGACCGCACCGCGGCCGGGTCCTGACGGCGGCGGGTGCGACGGCGCCCCGCACGCC
>NZ_JALPKN010000199.1 GCF_023630195.1 Actinotalea sp. C106
ATCCGCGCCACGTGGGGCCGCAGGCCGGCGAGGGCCCGGCGCAGGTGCGGGCTGGCCATCGCCTCGTCGACGGCCGCGTCGAGCTCGGCGACCACCGCGTAGTAGGCGGTGCGGGCGGGGTCGTGGTCGAGCAGGAGGGCAGGTGCGGCCGCGAAGCGCTCCGCGAGCGCCGTGAAGACAGCCGACGAGCCGCGCCGGGCCGCGAGCCGGGCGGCCTGGGTCTCGAGAGCCTCGCGGAGCTCGACGAGGTGCCGTACGTCGGCCGCGTCGAGGCCCGAGACGACGAGGGTGCGTCCCCGCGACGTGGCGAGCCCGTCGGCGACCAGCCGGGCCAGGGCCTCACGCAGGGGGGTGCGCGAGACGCCGTGGCGCCCGGCCTGCTCGACCTCGCTGAGCTCGGTCCCGGGTGCGAGGTCCCAGGCGACGATCTCGGCCCGCAGGGCCTGGTAGACGCGGTCACTGGCACGCATGGCCTGACGATACGTGACCGAATCGCTTCTGTATACACGACTGCTCCAAGTTGGCAGATCGACGGCCTCCTTGACGGCTTCTGCATACACAGCTGCGTCAGAGTCAGGATCGCCGCCAACTCTGTGACTCGACGGCGGCATGTCCATAGACCTTGGTCACATCGATACGGGAGAATCAGTCAAGGCCGCGCCCCTGCCGGCCGATGACACCCATGAACGGCGAGCGCACTCGTCACCACCCGCTCGGGGTGGTTGCCGGGGGCAGGGGCGGCCACGGCCGCGAGGTGCCGATCGACTGACGAGGAGCTCGACATGGACAAGTGGCGCATCCTGCAGAACAGCACCGTCGTACGCATCAGCGTGAGCGCAGCCACCCTGGTGGCCGCCGCGGCGGTGGTCGGCGCAGGGCACAAGTGGTAGCTGTGCGACCTCGGGGCCCGGACGGGAGGGCGACCGACGCCGCCCTCCCGTCCGCGCTCCTCAACGCCTACGTCGCTCTCGTCGGTGCGCTCGGTGCTGCCGCGCTCACCGCGTCCGTCGTCGGTGGCTCGTGGCCCTCGCTCACCAGCGCGGCAGCAGCTCCCATCGCCTTCCTCGCCGTCGCCGCCGTCATCGGGGAGACCCGCTCGCTCCCCGTCTCCCGGACCGAGGTCCCGGCGGAGACGATCTCCACCTCGACCCCCTTCGTCCTCGCGCTCATGGCCTTCGGCGGGGTCGCCGTCGCGGTCGCGGTCCAGGCCGTCGCGAGCCTCATCGACGACCTCGTCAACCGGCGCCCGCTGCGCAAGTCGGCCTTCAACACCGCCCAGTACGCCGTGAGCGTGGTCGTGGGCCGCGCCGTGTACTCCAGCCTGACCGACGTCCCGTTCTTCGGAGGGCCCGACCGGGTCGAGGCCGACCACCTCGGCGCCCTCCTCACGGCCGGTGTCGTGATGATCGCGGTGAATCGCGCCCTCGTCGCCGTCGTCGTCTCGCTGGCGACCAGACGCCCCGTGGCCACCATCATCAGGGAGGACGGCTGGTCCGTCAGCGCCACCCATGTGGTGCTGCTCTCGATCGGCGCCGTCGCCGCCCTCGTCGCGCAAGAGGGTGTCGGGGTGCTCGCGCTCCTCGCCGGACCGGTCATCGCGGTGTACCTGACCGCAGCCTCAGCCGTGCGGAGCAACGACCAGGCCACGCATGACTCCCTCACCGCCCTCGGGAACCGCGACCGGCTGTACCGCGAGCTCGACCGGCTCCAGGAGGTGGCGCTCCGGACGCCCTCGGCCGCCCCCGGGCTCGTCCTGGTGGACCTCGACCACTTCAAGGACATCAACGACACCCTGGGCCACCCCGTGGGCGACCAGCTGCTCCGACAGGTCGCCGCCCGTCTCGTCTCCTCCCTCGACGACCCGAGCGCGGCGCACCGCCTCGGCGGGGACGAGTTCGCCGTCGTCGTCACCGGTGGTCTCGAGGAGACCCAGCGCACGGCACACGCCCTGCTGGCCTCGCTCGAGGACCCGATGCGGGTGGGCGAGCTCGAGCTGCTGGTCCGCGCGAGCGCAGGCGTGGCCGTCGCGCCCGAGCACGGCGCCGACGCCGAGACCCTCATGAAGAACGCCGACATCGCGCTCTACCAGGCGAAGGTCGACCGCGACCGGATCACCACCTACTCGAGCGAGTTCGACGTCAACACGGTCGAACGGCTCCAGCTCCTCGCCGACCTGCGCTCGGCGATCGAGACCGGTGAGCTGGGCGTCGAGTACCAGCCCCAGGTCGACCTCACCTCACGCACCGTCGTGGGCGTCGAGGCCCTCATCCGCTGGCAGCACCCCGCGCGCGGGCCGGTGGCCCCCGACGACTTCATCCCCCTCGCCGAGAACTCCGGGCTGATCGCCGAGCTCACGGTCCACGTCCTCGACACCGCCCTCGCCGAGCTCGCCCGCTGGCGCACGGCCGGGCACGACGTCCGTCTCGCGGTCAACCTCTCCGCCCGGCACCTCTCCGACCTGGCCCTGCCCCGTCAGGTCACCGAGGCCTTGCTGCGTCACGAGGTCCCGGCGTCCTCCCTCGTGCTCGAGGTCACCGAGACAGGCATCCTCTCCGACCCGGCCCGGGTCGACACCGTCATCGCCTCGCTGCGGGCCCTCGGAGTCGCCATCGCCGTGGACGACTACGGCACCGGCCACGCCTCGCTCAGCTACCTCAAGCGGCTCGAGGTCGACGAGCTCAAGATCGACAGGTCCTTCGTGAGCGACATGGGCCGGGTCAGCCACGACTACATCATCGTGCGCTCGACCATCGCCCTCGCCCGTGACCTGGGCCTGCGGGTGATCGCCGAGGGCATCGAGGAGGAGGGGACCGCGGTCTCCCTGCACGCCCTCGGGTGCTGCATCGGCCAGGGCTTCCACCTGGGCCGCCCCACGAGCCCAGCGGCGATCCTCGAGCGGCTGAACACCGAGCGTCAGGTCGTCGTGCCGACGCCGACCGGTCCACGCTGACCCGTGCTCCTCGCCGTGGCGTGCGTGGTCGCCGTCCTCTCCCCGCTGATCGCCGGGCGCTGGCCGGCGGGTCTGCTGCTGCACCGCTGGCGACTGCCGTGGCTCGTCTGGGTCACCCTGCTGGTGCAGGGGCTGGCCCTCACGGCGCCGCTGCCCCGCGGCCTCGTCGCCGTGCTGCACGTCGCGACCTACGGCCTCGCCCTGGGCTTCCTGTGGATCAACCGGCAGATCCCCGGGGTACCCCTGGTCGGGCTCGGGGCAGCGTCGAACGCCGTGGGCATCGCCGTCAACGGCGGTGTGCTGCCCGTCTCGCCAGCGGCCGCTGCCGCCGCGGGCCGCACGCACCGCGAGGGTTTCTCCAACGCGGCGGTCCTCGAGGAGCCGCTCCTCCCCTGGCTCGGGGACGTCGTCGCCTGGCCCGCTCCCCTGCCCCTGGCCAACACCGCCAGCGTCGGGGACGTCCTGGTCCTGCTCGGCGTGCTCCTCGCCGCCTGGAGCAGCACCCGACGGCTCGGTCGATCAGCCGCACCACCTGAAGCACACGAACCACGGTCGGGCGAGGTGACCGCGAGATGACCACGACCCCCGCCGACGACCCGGGCCCCGGCTGCGAGGCCCTCGCCCCGGGCCTGCTCGCCGAACCGGTCGCCGCCGTCTCGAGCCTGGCCTTCGTCCTGGCTGCCCTGGTGATCGTGCTGGCGACGCGCGGCCGGTCCGGGTACGCCCTGCTCGTCGCAGGCGTGGGCATCGGATCGGTGATCGCCCACGGCCCCGACCCCACGTACGCCGACCTCGCCCACGACCTGCCGCTGGCCGCGACCCTGGCCTTCGTCGCGGCCGACTCGGCGGCGACGCTGCTGCGTCGCTCACGCCCGTGGTGGTGGTGGGTCGGCCCGACAGCCGCTCTGGTCCCCGTCATCCTGCTCGCCCCGCAGGCCGCGGACCTCGCCCAGGTGGGGTTCGCCGTCCTCGCGGTGGGCCTCACCGTGCTGCGCGCGGTCCGGGACCCCGCCTCGAGGACCCGGATCATCTGGAGCGTCGGGCTGCTGGCCGTCGGCGGCGTCGTCGGCACCCTCTCCCGTGCCGGGGGACCGTTGTGCGTCCCGGAGAGCCTGGTCCAGGGGCACGCGATCTGGCACGTGCTGGCCTCCGCCGCACTCGTGGTCCTGGCCCCGGTCCTCGCACCCCAGGGCGGCATCACCCGTTCGCCTGATCATGACGCGCCCGAACCAGCCGATGATCAGGCATGAGGGTCGACCTGCCGGTCATGCCGTTGAACGCGCCGCTGATCGCACCGCGGGACCGTGCTGCGACCGCCCGGACCCTGCTCACGGTGACGACCATCGCCTTCGTCGTGACCGTCGGCTGGGAGGTCCACGCCCTGGCCCTCGGGCGCGAGACGACCACGCCGGGCACAGCCCTCGGCGCCACCGCGGTGGCGGCCCTGCTGCTGGCCGGCGCCCTGGCGTGCTGGCGCAGACCCGAGCGGGTACCACCTGCCGGGTACGCCGCCATCCCGGCCCTCGGCGTCGTCATGGTCGCGGGCATCGGGCTGGTCAACCAGGACGCGACAGCCGCGGGCCAGTACGGGTACGTGTACCCCGTGGTGCTCGCGGCCGCGCACTTCCGCCGCGGTTTCGCGTGGGCCGTGACCGGGACGTCGGTGCTCTGCGCTGCCGTCGTGGCCCTGGCGGTGCTGCCCCGGCAGGACGCCGTCTCCGACGCGGTCCTGGTCGGCGCCGGGCTCGTGACGATGACCCAGGTCCTGGTGACCCTCGTGGGCTACCAGGAGCGGCTGGTCGCCCGCCTCAACGCCCTCGCCACGGCTGACCCGCTCACAGGCCTGGCCACCCGGCGCGAGCTCGAGGAGGTCGCCGAGCGTGCCCTCGCGGCGCCACGTCACGGCGAACGCCGCACCCACCCCGAGCAGGCCGTCGGGCTGATGCTCATCGACGTGGACCACTTCAAGACCATCAACGACACCCACGGGCACCCCGTCGGCGACGCGGTGCTCGTGCACGTGGCCGACCGGGTCCGGGCCGTCGTCCGGGCCGAGGACACGGTCGCGCGGCTGGGGGGTGACGAGCTCGCCGTGCTCACCACGGGTGAGCCCGCCGCCGTCACGGCCCGGGCGCGGCGGGTGCACGCCTCGATCCGGGAGCACCCCTACCAGCACGGGGGCGAGCCCCTCGGCCTCACGGCGAGCGTCGGCGTGGCCGACACGCCACGCGGTCACCTCACCTGGACCGAGCTCTACGCCGCGGCCGACGCCGCCCTCTACCGGGCGAAGGTCGCCGGCCGGGACACGGTCCTGCAGGCCGGGGCCGGGCCGACGCCGTGAGCCGCTGACCACCGCGGTGTCGCACCCGTGGTGGCACCCGGTGTGGCACCCGTTGTGGCACCGGGCGTGGCACCGGGCGTCGGTGGTGGCCGCCACACTGGGGCGTGACCTACCTGGTGATCGTCGACGACCCCACGCGGCCGGGCGCCGTCGTCGTGCACGAGGTCACCGACGCAGGTGACCTTCTCTCCTCGGTAAGCGTGGCCGGCGCCGAGCTGCCCGGCGTGGTCGCCGCCCGCGAGGCCGGGCGTCCGCGCTGGGTGTGGGACGACACCGCCCGTCGGTACCCGCCGCTGCTGGCCGCGGGGGTCAGGGTGGCCCGGTGCCACGACCTGCGCCTGTGCCACGCGGTGCTGCGACGCAGCGCCCGCTGCCAGGACTCGGCTCTGGCCCGCGCGACCCCAGGGCCGTGGGACGGTCCTCGACCCGAGGAGCACCACCCGCCGGCCGCGACCCTCTTCGACGACGCCCCCCCCTCGGCCGCGGCTACCGCGCTCGACCCCCTCGCCGAGCTGGGGCTCCAGCTCGCCGCCGTGGCCGGCTC
>NZ_JALPKN010000019.1 GCF_023630195.1 Actinotalea sp. C106
CCTCCGACTTGTCTCCCGTCGCCCAGGTCCTCGCGCAGGTCGACGAGTGCCGCGAGGCCGCCCGGCGGGCCGCCGCCCCGGGGCGTCGCACGTCCCGTCGGCCAGCCCGTCGAGGAGCCCGATGAGCCGCCTGAACGTCCCCGTCGCCGTGCGCTGGGCCGACCTGGACGCCTACGGTCACGTCAACAACGTGGCGGTGCTGCGACTGCTCGAAGAGGCGCGCATCGCCGCCTTCTGGCGCCACCCCGAAGCGCGCGACGCCGGCCTCTGGCCCACCGCCGTGCTCGACGCGGGCCCGGGAGCCACGACCCACACCCTCGTCGCGCGGTCCGAGATCGAGTACCTCCTCCCGCTCGGCTACCGGCGCGACCCGGTGGTCGTGGAGATGTGGATCGGGCACCTGGGCGGGGCGAGCCTGGACGTCTGCTACCAGGTCACGGCTCAGGTCGAGGGGACCCGCACCATCTACGTCCACGCCTCGACCACCCTCGTGCTGCTCGACGCCGCCACCGGGCGTCCGCGCCGGATCGGCGAGGTCGAGCGCGCCGCGTGGGAGCCCTACCTCGAGGAGCCCGTGGCGATGCGCCGTCGCCCCCCGCGCCACTCCGGAGCCTCGTAGACCCGGGCCGAGGCGGCCGCGACCTCGCCGTCGTGCATGCGCTGCAGGTTGCGCCCGCCCCGGGCGAACGTGGCGAGCACCGCGGCCGGGGTCTGCGCGGCGGGCAGCAGGGCATCGGCCCAGGCGCAGTCACGGACGTGCACCAGGTCCAGGGCATGGGCGTCCGTCGACGCGTCGTAGCGCCAGGGGCCGGTCAGCCTCCCCACCGCGAACAGGCCCTCGCCGCTGCGGGTCCACACGAAGGCCCCCGAGGGCTCCGCCGCGAAGCGCTCGAGCCGCCGGACCATCCGCTCGTCGTGCTGCTCCGCCACGAGGGCGCACGCCTCGGGCAGGTCGCCAGGGGTCTGCGACAGACGCGGGCCGACGCCGCACAGCCCCAGGGCAAGTGCACGGTCCACCGCGGCCGCCGCATCGACCTCGTCCAGCCGTGACCGCATCGGGGCGCGAAGGACCGGGGGCCCCTCGGGCTGTCCCATCACGATCGGGTCGTGAGCTCGGCCTCGGCCTTCATGCCGCGCTGCATACCGCCGAAGACCACGCCGTGGAACGGGGCGACCGACCACCAGTACAGCTGGCCGACCAGCCCGTGCGGGTGGAAGATCGCGACCTGCTTCAGCTCCGAGGTGCCGGGTCGCTCGCCCTCCTCGACCGAGAGCTCGAGCCATGCGAGCCCCGGGACACGCATCTCGGCCCGTAGCCGCAGCAGGTGTCCCGGCTCGACCTCCTCGACCCGCCAGAAGTCCACCGCATCACCGACCATCAGCCGCGACGGGTCACGCCGGCCCCGGCGCAGGCCCGGTCCGCCCGAGATGCGGTCCACGATCCCGCGGACCTGCCAGGCCAGCGGCCAGGAGTACCAGCCGCTCTCCCCACCGAGGGACTCGAGCACCGACCACACCGCGTCGGTCGAGGCGTCGACCTGGGTGGTCCGCTCGTCGCGGTACAGCGAGCCACCGGCCCAGCCCGGGTCGCTCGGCAGCGGGTCGCTCGGGGCGCCCGGTACCGAGGCCGAGGACCAGCGCGTGGCGACGTCGGCGTCCTGGATGCGCTGCAGGGCCAGGCGCACGGCCTCGTCGAAGGGCAGCAGCCCCTCGGGCGGGTCGGGGACGTAGCGGGCGATGTCGTGCTCGTGGCACACGACCTCGTGCACCAGGGACTCGACCAGGGGGCGGGCGAGCGGAGCCGGGACGGGGGTCACCAGGGACACCCACAGGCTCGACAACCGAGGGGTGAGCACCCCGACGCCGATGATGATGCGCCGGGGCAGCCCGGCAGCGGCCGCGTAGCGTTGCATCATCTCGCGGTAGGTCAGCACCTCGGGCCCGCCGATGTCGAAGGTGCGGCTCACCTCGGCGGGCATGTCGGCGCTGCCGACGAGGTAGCGCAGCACGTCCCGCACCGCGATGGGCTGGATGCGGTTGTCGACCCAGCGGGGGGTGGTCATGGCCGGTAGCCGCTCGGTGAGGTAGCGCATCATCTCGAAGGAGGCGGACCCCGAGCCGAGGATCACCGCGGCCCGCAGCACGGTCGTGGGCACCCCCGAGGCCAGCAGGATCTCGCCGACCTCCTTGCGTGACTCCAGGTGGGGGGAGAGGTTCTCGACGTCGGGGGCGAGCCCACCCAGGTAGACGATGCGCTGCACCCCTGCCTCGCGTGCCGCCTGGGCGAAGGTCAGGGCGGTGCGCCGGTCCCGGGCCTCGAAGCGGCGCCCCGAGCCGAGGGAGTGGATCAGGTAGTACGCGACCTCGACGCCCTCGAGGGCGGCGCGGATCTGGTCCGGGTCGGCCGCGTCGGCCGAGAAGGGCTCGACCTCCTCGGCCCACGGACGACCGCGCAGGCGGGAGGTGTCGCGGGCGATGGCGCGGACGGCGAAGCCTGCGTCGAGGAGCTCGGGGACCAGGCGGCCACCCACGTAGCCGGTCACCCCGGTGACGGCGACGAGGCGGCTCACGGGCGAGGGGTGGTGGTGGGCATGCCCCATGCTCTCCCCCCTGGGCCGCGGCCACCACCGGGGGCCGCCCGGCTCTTGACCGGTCGCGCCCCGTCTCGTTACCGTCACAGGACCCCGGATGAATCGTTACAAGCCCCTTGACTGGAAGGTGAAACGTTACAACGCCAGCCCGGGGTCCATCACGAGCCGAAGGATTCAACGATGAGTTCTCTCAGCACGAGCCCCCTGCGACGCGGTGTCGTCGCCGGAGCCGCCTGCGCGGCCCTGCTCGTCACGACGGCGGCCGGGACCGCGGTTGCCAAGCCCCCGCACCACGGCCCGCCCGGCGGAGCCCCGAGCGGGGTCGACGCCCTCCAGCTCGAGCACCTCGACCGCGGGCTGGTCGCCGCGACCACCGAGGACGGCGTCCACCTGAGCTGGCGCCTGCTCGGCCACGAGGCCACCGGGCACGGGGAGTCCGGTCTCACGGGAACCGACTTCCACGTCTACCGCGACGGTGAGCGCATCGCGACCGTCACCGACAGCACCAACCACCTCGACGCCGGCGCCGACGGCACCGCGACCTACCGGGTCGCGGCCGTGGTCGACGGCGAGGAGGTCGACCTCAGCGACGAGGTGGCCCCGTGGGGCGAGGAGTACCACGACCTGCCCCTGCAGCGTCCGGACGGCGGCGTCACCCCGTCCGGGGAGGAGTACACCTACGCGGCCAACGACATGAGCGTCGGGGACGTCGACGGCGACGGGCAGTACGAGTTCGTCGTCAAGTGGGACCCGTCGAACTCCAAGGACGTCTCCCAGGTCGGGTACACCGGACCGGTCTACGTCGACACCTACACCCTCGAGGGCGAGCTGCTGCACCGGATCGACCTCGGGGTGAACATCCGTGCCGGGGCGCACTACACGCAGTTCCTCGTCTACGACTTCGACGGCGACGGCCGCTCGGAGATGATGATGAAGACGGCCCCCGGCACCCGCACCATCGCCTACGAGGGCGGTGAGCCCGGCGCAGAGGCCTTCGTCACGATGCCCGACGAGGACGTCGACGCGGGCTACTCGCACCAGGACGACTACCGCAAGAGCGCCGAGGACTACTACGAGCACGTCGTCGAGATGTTCCTCGGCTGGCACGAGCACCCCGAGGTCGTGGACGGCAGGTGGCCCGCGACCCTCGAGGAGGCCTTCGGCATCGAGCCCGAGCACGAGTACCCGCTGTCCCGCGAGGGCGCCGAGGCGCTCACCGACTACTTCATGGACGAGTACGCCCCGGGTCGGAGCGCGCGGAACAACCTCCGTGCCTTCGAGGGGTTCGTCCTCGACGGCCCCGAGTACCTGACCGTCTTCGACGGGCTCACGGGGGCCGAGCTCCAGACCATCCCGTACACCCCCGAGCGGCACGACGACGGGCTCATGTGGGGGGACTACGCGATGTCCCGCATCGAGCCGGGCAACCGGGTCGACAGGTTCCTGTCCGGGGTGGCCTACCTCGACGGCCAGCGCCCCTCGGCGATCTTCGCCCGTGGGTACTACACGCGTTCCACGATCGTCGCCTACGACTGGGACGGGAAGAGCCTGACGGAGGTCTGGGACGTCGACAGCGGCTGGACCCCGATGAGCAACCCGTTCAACGACGGGCCGCACGGGGTGGACGGCACCGACCCGGAGTTCGGCACCATCACCACCCAGGGTCAGCACTCGTTGAGCGCGGCCGACGTCGACGGGGACGGCAAGCAGGAGATCGTCTACGGCGCCGCGACCATCGACCACGACGGGAGCCTGCTCTACAGCGCCTTCGCCGAGATGCCCGAGGGCAGCGCCGCGCCGGGGGAGATGGCCCGGCTGGGGCACGGCGACGCGATGCACGTGGGCCAGCTCGACCCCGACCGTGAGGGCATGGAGGCCTTCATGGTCTTCGAGGGCGGGGCCTGGGCTCCCTACGGCATGGCCATGCTCGACGCGGCGACGGGCGAGGTGCTCTGGGGCACCTACTCGGGCCGGGACACCGGCCGAGGCATGGTCGGTGACGTGCTGCCCGACTCCCGGGGCATCGAGGCCTGGGCGAGCATGCCGGGGGGCTCGGGTGCGCTCGGGCTGCACACCCCCGAGGGGGAGGTGGTCTCGGACTCGATCCCCGGGACCAACCAGACCATCCGGTGGGCGGCCGACATGACCACGCAGGTCGTCAACGGTGCGGCCACCGAGACCGTCGTCACGCCCACGATCGACGACTGGCAGCGGGGGACCCTGCTCAGCGCCGAGGGGACGGCGACCAACAACTGGACCAAGGGCAACCCGTCCCTGGTGGCGGACGTCTTCGGCGACTGGCGCGAGGAGCTCCTGGTGCGCACGGTCGACAGCGACGCCATCCGGATCTACCTCTCGACCGAGGTGACCGACCGCAAGCTCTACACGCTGATGCACGACCCGCAGTACCGGGCCGAGATCGCGCGCCAGCAGACCGTCTACAACCAGCCGGCGTACACGAGCTTCTACCTCGCCTCGGACCTCGACTGGTCGCAGGTGCCGCTGCCCGAGTACTGGGCCCCTGGCAGTCTCGAGGCTCTCTCGGCGCTGCTGGACGGGTACGTCGAGGACGGGCAGGTCAAGCGCCCGACGGACAAGGTGCTGGGGGCGAGCCTGCGCCAGGCCGGACGTCATCTCGACGCCGGCCGGGTGGACCAGACGGTGCGTGCCCTCGAGCGGTTCGAGCGCACCCTGGACCGCAGCCGGGGCCGGCAGGTGAGCGACGAGGCGAAGGCCGTGCTGGGTCATCGCGTCCAGACGCTCATCGTCCAGCTGGACCGATGACCGGCAGCCCGGCAGCCGGGCCCACCCGGGCCTGAGCTCCGGGCCGAGCAGACGGGTCGAGCAGACGGGCCGAGCAGACGGGCCGGTCCACCGTGCGGTGGGCCGGCCCGTCACGTCACGAGAGCAGTGCGAGGACCGCGCGCTCGGCCCCGCCGCGGGTCCGGCGTCGGCCGATGGTCTGGCCACGCTCCCAGAGGTCGATCAGGCGGGGGTCGATGTACGAGGCGCGGCAGACCGCCGGGGTGTTGCCGAGCTCCTCGGCGACCTCGCGCACCACCTGGGCGACGACGCGCCGTCGGGCGCGCTCGGCCCGAGGGACCTCGTGCTCGGCGAGGCCGGCGGCTGCGAGCACGGTGGCGTGCCACGTGCGGAAGTCCTTCGGGCGCGCCTCGGGCCCCAGGAGCGCCTTGACCATGGCGACCACATCCGCCGTCGTGATGTCGTGCCAGCCCTCGTCGTCGCGCCAGGCGAGCAGCTCGGGGTCCTCGTCCTCGCGGTCCTTCAGCTCACGGACCAGCCCGCGGATCTCAGGGTCCTCGACGAGGGTCTCGCGCTGCTGGCCGGACTTGGCCGGGTAGCAGAAGCGCACCCCCTCGGCGTCGACCTGCACGTGCTCGCGGCGCACCGTCGCCAGCCCGTACGAGCCGTTGTCCCGGGCGTAGGACTCCCCGCCCGCCCGGAAGTAGGCGTCGTCGAGCAACCGGAAGGCCAGGGCGAGCACCCGCTCCTTGGGCACACCCGGCAGCGCGAGGTCGGCGACCGCCCGTCGTCGTGCTCGCGGCAGGCGCCGGGCGACGTCCAGCACGTGCTCGTGCTTGGCCCGGTCGCGCCGCGCACGCCACGCCGGGTGGTACAGGTACTGCCGACGCCCGGCGTCGTCGGTGCCCATGGCCTGGATGTGACCGTTCTCGTAGGGGCAGATCCACACGTCCTGCCAGGCCGGGGGGATCACGAGGTCGGTGCAGCGCGCGACGAGCTCGGGGTCGCCGATCGGGGCGCCGTGCTCGTCGAGATACACGTGCCCGCGGCCACGGCGGCGTCGGGTCCATCCGGGATCGGACGAACGCACCCGGCGCAGGCGTGGCATGGCGACAGTCTCACCCGACCCGTCAGCGACGGCGCGGTGAACCGACCTGCTGGGTAGCGCGCGGGCCCTCCGGGCGCGGCGGTCAGTCCTCCTCGGGGACCCGGACCATGCCCTCCTGCGCGATGGTCGCCACCAGCACCCCGTCACGGGTGTAGACCCGAGCAGCCCCCAGGCCGCGACCGCCGTGGGCGTTGGGTCCGGACTGGACGTACAGCAGCCACTCGTCGACCCGTACCTCGCGGTGCCACCACATCGCGTGGTCCAGGCTCGCCATCGACAGGCCGGGCGTCGCCCAGGTCAGGCCGTGCCGGCGCAGGACGGGCTCGAGCATCACCTGGTCGCAGGCGTAGGCCAGCAGGGCGCGGTGCATGACCTGGCCCTCGGGCACGGGGCCCCGCGCGCGCATCCACACCATCTGCCGGTCGGTGCGCTCCTCGGCCGGACCGAGGTAGACGGGCGAGCCCACGTGCCGCAGGTCGAAGGCCGCGGACTCGGTCCAGAAGGCCGCGACGGGGTGGTCGATCGCGCCCAGCAGGTCGGTCGCGCTCGGCACCTCCTCCGGGGGAGTCACGGAGGTCGGCGGCAGGTCGGCGTGCTCGAGGCCGGGCTGGTCGACCTGGAAGGACGTGATCATCGACAGGATCGGCTCGCCCCGCTGCAGGGCGTGGGTGCGCCGGGCGCTGAAGGACCTGCCGTCGCGCATGCGCTCGACCGCGAAGGTGATCGGCTCGCGCACGTCCCCGGCCCGCAGGAAGTACCCGTGGACCGAGTGGGGCAGGCGCTCCTCGGGGACCGTGCGCGCCGCCGCGAGAAGGGACTGCGCGAGCACCTGGCCGCCGAAGACGCGCCCGCCCGGCTTGGGCAGGCTCCCACCCGTGAAGGTGTCGGCGTCCAGCGCCTCGAGGTCGAGCACGTCCAGGACGCGGCGCATGGGATCAGGGGCGGTCATCGTGGTGGGGTCTCCTCGAAGGTGTTGACCATGGCGTGGGCGGCCCGCTCGAGGTAGTCCCACAGCGTGGCGTGCTGCAGGGGCGGGAGGTCGAGGCTCTCGACGGCGGTCCGCATGTGGGCGAGCCACCGGTCCCGGGCGTCGGGGTTGACGTGGAAAGGGGCGTGCCGCATGCGCAGGCGAGGGTGCCCGCGCTCGTCGCTGTACGTGGTCGGCCCGCCCCAGTACTGCTCGAGGAAGAGCCGCAGGCGATCGGCCGCCGGCCCGAGATCGGCCTCGGGGTACATGGGCGCGAGCACCTCGTCCTGGGCCACCTCGGCGTAGAAGACCTCGACGAGCCGGCGGAAGGTCTCGGCCCCGCCGACGCTCGCGTAGAAGGAGTCGGGAGGGTTCACCGCGCCATTGTCGCGCACGTGGGCGGTGGGCCGTCCCGGTGCGTGGGAGTGGCTACTGTGTGACGGTAGGAGCAGTCCCCGCACCGCGTCCCAGGAGGCCACCATGAGCAAGGCTGAGCAGATCCTCGCGGCCCTCGGAGGCGATGGCAACGTCGTCGACCTCGAGCCGTGCATCACCCGGCTGCGGGTCGAGCTCGAGGACCCGGCCCTCGTCGACGAGGCCGCCCTCAAGGCGACCGGTGCCTTCGGTGTCGTGCGGTCAGGCCGCGTGGTCCAGGTCGTCGTCGGACCTGAGGCCGACACCCTCGCCTCGGACATCGACGACCTGCGCTGAGCCCGACGTGGCACGGACCTTGACCGTGCTGGCGCCGGTCGCCGGCACGGTCCTCGACCTCGCCGAGGTCCCGGACCCGGTCTTCGCCCAGGCCATGGTCGGTCCCGGTGCGGCGATCCGCCCGACGACGGGGGTCCAGGCGGCTGTCGCCCCGGTGGATGGCATCGTGTCGGCCCTCCAGCCCCACGCCTTCGTCGTGACCTCAGGGATGCACGGGGTGCTGGTGCACCTGGGGATCGAGACCGTGAGCCTCGCCGGGGAGGGGTACACGACGCTGGCCCGACGCGGTGCGTCCGTCACGGCCGGCGCGCCCGTGGTGCGGTGGCGGCCCGACGAGGTCATCGCGCGCGGGCTCTCGGCCCTGTGCCCGGTCATCGCGGTCCAGGCCGACCCTGCGGCCGTCGAGCTCCTCGCTCCGGCGGGGACCGTGGTGGCCGGGGGCACCCCGCTGCTGCGCTGGTCCCCGGAGGGCAGGTGACAGGTCGGCCGACCAGCCCGACGGTGCAGGTCCTCGCACCGCTGGCCGGCACCGTGGTGGCTGCCGCCGAGGTGACCGACCCCGTCTTCGCTGAGGGGGTCATCGGCCCGGGCCTCGCGATCCTGCCCGACGAGCCGGCCGACGGCGCTCGCGTGGTGGTCGTCGCCCCGTGCGACGGTCGTCTGATGAGCCTCTACCCCCACGCCGCCGTGGTGCAGGTGGACGACCGTCGGGCGGTCCTCGTGCACCTGGGCCTGCGGACCGCCCAGCTCGACGGGGAGGGGTTCGGCGCCGTGGTCGGCAACGGCGAGCTGGTGCACGCCGGGCAGCCGATGCTGGCCTGGAGCCCGGCGCAGGTGCGCTCGGGGGGACGGTCGACGGTATCGCCGGTCGTCGCCCTCCAGGCCCGGGCCGACGACGTGCTGCGGCTCGTCGGGCCGGGGGAGCGGGTGAGCGAGGGTCAGCCCGTGCTGCTCTGGTCCTGACGGGCGGGGGGCCCGTCCGGGTCGGCCCCGGGGGCGTCCCTCTCGACGAGCACCTCGCGCCGCGGCAGGGCGAGAGGCAGCCCCTCGGCCGCGAACAGGTCGCGGATCCGGGCCCGCAGCTCACGTTGGACCAACCACTGCTGGGCGGGTGCCGTCTTGACCATGAGGCGCAGCCGCACGCTCTCGGCCGTGAGGTCCTCGTAGGCCGTGACGTCGGCCTCGGCGAGCAGGAGCCTGCCGAGCTCCTCGTGCTCGGTGACCTGCTGAGCGGCCGTGCGGAGCAGCTCGGTGGCCCGCGGGATGTCGGCCTCGGGGGAGACGAGCACCTCGACGAAGGCCTTGGACCAGCCCTGGGTCATGTTCCCGACGCGCAGCACCTCGCCGTTGCGCACGTACCAGAGGGTCCCGGACAGGTCACGGATCTGCGTCACCCGCAGCCCGATGGCCTCGACCACCCCGGAGGCCTCCCCGAGGTCCACGACGTCGCCCACCCCGTACTGGTCCTCGACGAGCATGAAGATGCCGGACAGGAAGTCCTTGACCAGGGTCTGCGCACCGAAGCCCAGGGCGACGCCCACGACCCCCGCCGAGGCGACCAGAGGCCCGAGCTCCCAGCCGTAGATGTTGGCGAGCGCCGTCAGCAGGACGACCCCGACGACGAGCCCCGCGGTCGAGCGCAGCACCGAGCCCATCGTCTCGGCCCGCTGCACGCGCCGAGCGACCAGCAGCGGGTTGGACTCGGCGGCCAGGTTGCCGGCCCCGGCCCGCGTGAGCAGGCTGCCCGCCTTGGACCGCACCGAGGCCCCGCCCTCGACGATCGAGCGCACCACCCGGGCGACGAGCCAGCGGGCGACCGCGAGGAGCAGCACGGCGGCCATCACGGCGATCACGGTCTGCAGGGGTGCTCCGAGGAACCAGTCGAGGAACCAGCCGAGGAACTCCTGGAACCGGGTCAGGGGTGCGGGGGCGTCGTCCATGCGGGCAGAGTAGTTCGCGAGCCTGGGAGGTTCATACCGGTCCACGCGGCGCGCGCAGGTGCGGACTGGCGGGGCTCTGGCAGGATCGAGGCGTGCCAGAGACGACCACCGCCCTGCCCGAGCCCCTGCTCGCCCTCGCGGCGCGCCACGGCGTCGTGCCCGACTTCTGGGACTTCGGTGGTGGGCACCGCTTCGTCTCCACCGAGACCCTGGTGAGCGTGCTCGGCGCCCTGGGGGTCGACGCCTCGTCGCCCGAGCGCGTCGACCTCGCCCTGGCCGAGGCCGAGGACGAGCCCTGGCGCCAGGTGCTGCCTCCCGTCGTGGTGGTCCGCGAGGGGACGTCCGACCAGGTGCCGGTGCACGTCGAGGACGGGGCGCCGGTCACCGCGCACCTCGAGATCGACCCCGAGGTCGGGGGCGGTCGCCGCCCGGTGGAGCAGGCCGACGTCTACGTCCCCCCGCGCACCGTGGACGGACGGGCCGTGGGGCGCGCGACCCTCGACCTCCCGGCCGACCTGCCCCTCGGCTGGCACACCCTCGTCGTCGAGAGCGACGGGACCCGGGCCAGCTGCGAGGTCGTGGTGACCCCTGCGCGCCTGGAGCTGCCGGCCGGGGTCGGCGAGACCCGTGGCTGGGGCCTCATGACCCAGCTGTACTCGGTGCGCTCGCACCAGTCCTGGGGGGTGGGCGACCTCGCCGACCTCGGGGAGATGGCGTGGCTGGCGGCCCGCCGCTGCGGCGCCGACTTCGTGCTGATCAACCCGCTGCACGCGGCCGAGCCCATGCCGCCCCTGACACCCTCGCCCTACCTGCCCACCACCCGGCGCTTCGTCAACCCGCTCTACCTGCGGGTCGAGGACGTGCCCGAGACCGCGTACCTCCCCGTGGCCGAGCGCTCGCTGATCGAGTGGCAGGCCGAGGTGGCGCGGCCGCTGAGCACCGACCCGGGGCCCATCGACCGGGACACCGTGTGGGCCGCCAAGCGGGTGGCCCTCGAGGTCGTCTACGCGGCGCCGCGCTCGGCCGCCCGCGAGGCACGGTTCGCCGCCTTCCGCGCCGAGCAGGGCCAAGGGCTCGAGGACTTCGCGACCTGGTGCGCCCTGACCGAGCACTTCGAGGGCCAGGCATGGCCCGCCGGGGCCGACGACCGCGGCTCGGAGCTCGTGGGCCGCCTGCGTACCGAGCTCGCGGACCGGATCACCTTCCACTGCTGGCTGCAGTGGCTGGCCGACGACCAGCTCGCGGCCGCCCAGCGCGCCGCCCGCGAGGGGGGCATGCGGCTCGGCATCATGCACGACTTGGCCGTGGGGGTGCACCCTGAGGGTGCGGACTCCTGGTCGATGCGCGACGTGCTGGCCCAGGGGGTGTCGGTCGGGGCCCCGCCGGACATGTACAACCAGCAGGGCCAGGACTGGTCGCAGCCGCCGTGGAGCCCGCAGGGGCTGGCCCAGGCGGGCTACCGGCCCTACCGCGACATGCTCCGCACCGTGCTGCGGCACGCGGGGGCGATCCGGATCGACCACGTCATCGGCCTGTTCCGGCTCTGGTGGATCCCTCGCGGCAAGGGAGCCCAGGACGGCGCGTACGTCCGCTACGACCACGAGGCCCTGATCGGCATCCTCTGCCTCGAGGCGCAGCGCGCCGGGGCGGTCGTCATCGGCGAGGACCTCGGCGTCTTCGAGCCGTGGGTGCGCGACTACCTCACCGATCGCGGCGTGCTCGGCACCTCGGTGCTGTGGTTCGAGCGCGAGGACGACCAGCCGATGCCGCCCGAGCACTACCGGCGGCTCGCGCTCGCCACGGTCACCACCCACGACCTGCCCCCGACGGCGGGCTACCTCGCGGGGGAGCACGTCGACCTGCGCGATCAGCTGGGTCTTCTCACCGAGCCTGTCGAGAAGGTCCGCGCCGACGCGCGGGCCGAGCGTCAGCAGATGCTCGACGTCATCGCCCAGCGTGGTCTGGTCGGCGCGGACCCCTCCGAGCGTCAGGTCGTCGAGGCCCTGCACCGGCTCGTGCTGTCCTCGCCGGCTGTCCTGGTCGGCGTCTCCCTGGCCGACGCGGTGGGGGAGCGCCGTGCGCAGAACCAGCCGGGAACCGACCAGGAGTACCCGAACTGGCGCGTGCCGCTCGCGGACTCGGCCCAGCGGCTCGTCCTGGTCGACGAGCTCTTCGACAACCCCCGCCTGCGCTCCCTGGTCGCTGCCCTGAGGCACTGAGCCCCACGTCGTCGCCCGGAGGCACTGCGGGACGAAGGGGGGCAGGGGCGTGGCCGCGCGGCCTCACGCGGCCTCACGTCCTGCCCCCCGGGGCCTTCAGCCGCGGTCGCGCTCCTGAGCGGCGATCGCCCGACGGACGCCGTCGCGGTTCTCGACCACGAGGCGACGCAGGGCCGGGTGCCGGTCGCCGAGGTCGGAGAGCCACGCGTCGGTCCGGGCGAGGACGTCGACCCCGTGCTCGGCCTGGGTCCCGGCGAGCTGGGTCGGGTACAGGCCGATGACGATGTTCTGCGCCATCTCGTTGGTCCGCGAGGTCCAGACCTCCTCGAGCCCGGTGAAGTACGGCTCGACGAAGGGCACGAGGAGCCCACGGTCGTGGACCCGGCTCAGGCCGGCGATGGTCGAGGTCTGCACCGCGTTGGCCAGGTCCTCGCGGTCGACCACGGCCGCCCACGCCTCGGCCTTGGCCTCGGGGGTGGGGAGCGCCGCCCGGGCCGCCGCGGCCGCGCGCTCGCCGGTGGCCGTCGGGTCCTGCGTGAGCTGACGGTCGATGTCGGTCAGCCCCGCCCGTCCGCCCGCGACCAGGCTGGTCAGCAGCTCCCAGCGCAGGTCGGTGTCGATCGACAGCCCCGGCAGCTCGGTGCTGCCGTCGACGAGCGCCGCCACGGCGTCGAGCTGGTCCGCCGTGGTCGCCCGCGCTGCGAAGGCCTTGATGAACTGGAGCTGGGCGTCGCCGCCGGACTCGGCCGCACGGGCCAGCTCGACCAGGCGGTTGGCCGTGCGGGCCGAGACCTCGGCCCGGTGCTCGGGGGCCACGTACAGGTCGACCGTGAGGGCGAGCTGGCGGAGCAGGACCAGCACCACCGACGAGTCTGTCTCGTGGGCGATGTTGGCCAGGACCAGGTCCACGAACTCGCGTGCCCCGAGCTCGCCGTCCCGCGTCATGTCCCACGCCGCACCCCACACCAGGGTGCGCGGCAGGGAGTCCGAGAAGGAGTGCAGGTTGGTCGTCGCCACCGCGAGGGAGTGCTCGTCGAGGCGGATCTTCGCGTAGGCGAGGTCGTCGTCGTTGACCAGCACCAGGTCGGGGCGCGGGCGGCCGACCAGCTCGGGGACCGCGGTCTTCTTGCCCTCGACGTCGAGCTCGACCCGCACCACGCGCTCGAGGCGGGTCGTGCCGTCGGGGGCCTCGACCAGGTCGTAGCCACCCACGGCGAGGCGGTGCGGACGCTGCACGGGGTGGTCCTTGGGGACCTCCTGGCGTACCTCGAAGGAGGTGATGGTGCCGTCGTCGTCGACCTCGATCTCGGGGCGCAGCAGGGTCACGCCGGCCTGCTCGAGCCACACGGCGGACCACGGGGCCAGGTCGCGACCGCTCGTGGCCTCGAGCTCGACCAGCAGGTCGCGCAGCTCGGTGTTGCCCCAGGCGTGCTTGGCGAAGTAGGCGCGGACCCCGGCGAAGAACTCCTCCTGGCCGACCCACGCGACGAGCTGCTTGAGCACCGAGGCGCCCTTGGCGTACGTGATGCCGTCGAAGTTGACCTCGACGTCCTCGAGGTCGGTGATGTCCGCGACGATCGGGTGGGTCGAGGGCAGCTGGTCCTGCCGGTAGGCCCAGGACTTCTCCAGGGAGGAGAAGGTCGTCCAGGACTGGGTCCACCGCGTGGCCTCGGCCGCGGCCAGGGTCGAGGCGTACTCCGCGAAGGACTCGTTGAGCCACAGGTCGTCCCACCAGCGCATCGTCACCAGGTCGCCGAACCACATGTGGGCGAGCTCGTGCAGGATCGTCACGGCGCGGCGCTCGACGGTGGCCTCGGGCACCTTGGACCGGAAGACGTAGTTCTCCAGGAAGGTCACCGCCCCCGCGTTCTCCATGGCCCCGGCGTTGAACTCGGGCACGAAGATCTGGTCGTACTTGGCGAAGGGGTACGGCATGTCGAAGGCCTTCTCGTAGAAGGCGAAGCCGGCCCGGGTGATGTCCAGGATGTTCTCGGGGTCCAGGTGCTCGGCCAGCGAGGCGCGGCACAGCACGCCCAGCGGGATGACGCGCCCGTCACTGCTCGTGAGCTCGTCGTCGACACGGTGGTACGGGCCTGCCACGATCGCGGTGATGTAGCTGGAGATCCGCGGGGTCGGTGCGAAGGACCAGCGCGCGACCGGCGCCTCCTCCGCGGTGATGAGCAGGGGCTCGGGGGTGGGGGAGTTCGACACGACCGTCCAGTGCGCGGGGGCCGTGACCGCGAACGAGAAGGTCGCCTTGAGGTCGGGCTGCTCGAAGACCGCGAAGACGCGGCGCGAGTCGGCGACCTCGAACTGCGAGTACAGGTAGACCTCGCCGTCGACGGGGTCCACGAAGCGGTGCAGGCCCTCGCCCGTGTTCATGTAGGCGCCGTCGGCCACCACGCGGAGCTCGTTCTCCGCGGCGAGGTCGGCCAGGGCGATCCGCGAGTCGGCGACGACCTCGGCGACGTCGAGGTGTCGGCCGTTGAGCACGACCTCGTGGACCCGGGGTGCGATGAGGTCGACGAAGGTGCTCGCGCCCGGCGTCGCGTCGAAGCGCACGACCGTCGTCGTCCCGAAGGTCGTGTCCCCCGTCGTCAGGTCGAGCGCGACGTCGTAGGACCGTACGTCGACGACGCCCGCACGCTCGCGGGCCTCGGCGCGGGTCAGGTTCTCAGCGGGCACGGCAGGGCTCCTCGTCGGGTGAGCGGATCGTCCGACGATCCTTGCACGCACCGGCCCGGCGGCGCGCCCGGGATGGGCCCCGCGCAGCGCCTCCGGGAATGCCCCCGCGCCCCGGGTCCTTGTCCCCAGGACGGACGACCCCTGACGAGAGGCCTGCCATGAGTGCTGCGACCGAGACGCCGACCACCCCCGAGGACGCCGTGCGCGAGCGCGTCACGGCCGACTTCTGGTTCGACCCGATCTGCCCGTGGGCGTGGATGACCTCGCGGTGGATGACCGAGGTCGAGAAGGTCCGCGACGTCGAGGTGCGCTGGCACGTGATGAGCCTGGCCGTGCTGAACGAGGGACGTGACCTGCCGGAGGGCTACCGCCGCTCGATGGACGAGGCCTGGGGCCCGGTGCGCGTGCTCACCGCGGCGCGGCTCGCCCACGGCGACGAGGTGCTCAAGCCCCTGTACGACGCGATCGGGACCCGGCTGCACCCCGGCGGCCGCTCCAGCGAGCGCATGGCCGTGGTCGCCGAGGCCCTCGCCGAGGTCGGTCTGCCCGCCGAGCTCGTCGAGGCCGCGACCTCCGACGCGCACGACGACCTGCTCCGCGCCTCCCACCAGAAGGCCATCGAGCTCGTGGGCGACGAGGTCGGGACCCCCGTGGTGGCCATCGACGGCGTGGCCTTCTTCGGCCCCGTGATGACCCCCGCGCCCCGGGGCGAGGAGGCCGCTCGGCTGTGGGACGGGCTCGTGCTGATGACCGGGGTGCCCGGGTTCTACGAGCTCAAGCGCACCCGGACCCAGGGGCCCGTCTTCGACTGACGAGGGGTTGCGCCGAGCCGGTCCTGCGCCTACCTTTGCAAACTTCCAGGTAGTTGCGGGCTTTCTTGCAGTCCGTTGCATGCGCTCCACTCGAGGCCACCGCACCGCCGCGGTGGCTGGCCGTCACCGGGTCGACGTCGACCCGGCCGACCCGAATGGACACATCCATGGGGGACTACTCCACGCGCCGGCTCGGCGCGCTCCACCGCCGCACGACGACAGCTCTGCTCGCCGCCGCGGCACTGACCCTCGGGCTCGTCACCGGGCCCACCGCACCGCCGGCCGCGGCTGCCCCTGACGGGCCCCACCAGGTGACCGCGGTGCTCTTCCAGTGGCCGTGGACGTCGATCGCTCGCGAGTGCACCACGACTCTGGGTCCCGCGGGCTACGGCTACGTCCAGACCTCGCCGCCCCAGGAGCACGTCCAGGGGCCCGAGTGGTGGACCTCGTACCAGCCGGTCAGCTACCGGCTCGAGTCCAAGCTCGGCACCCGGGCGGAGTACGCCTCGATGGTGGCGACATGTCGGGACGCCGGGGTCGAGGTCATCGCCGACGTCGTCATCAACCACATGAGCGGCAAGTCCGAGGGCGGGATCGGGTTCGCCGGCTCACCCTTCGAGCACTACTCCTACCCGGGCATCTACCAGCCCCAGGACTTCAACGACTGCCGCCGGGAGATCCGGGACTACACCGACGCCTGGGAGGTCCAGCACTGCGACCTCGTGGGGCTCGCAGACCTGCGCACCGGCTCGACCTACGTGCGGGACCGGATCGCGGCCTACCTCGAGGACCTCCTCTCGCTCGGGGTGCGGGGGTTCCGCATCGACGCTGCGAAGCACATGCCTGTCGAGGACGTCGAGGCCATCCTCACGGGCCTGGACGACCAGAGCGTCTACGTGGTGCAGGAGGTGATCGGCGCCGCGGGCGAACCCATCCGCGACACCGACTACCTGCATCTGGGAGACGTCCACGAGTTCGACTACGGACGTGAGCTCAAGCGCGTGTTCCAGGACGGGGACCTCGCCTGGCTGCGGACCTTCGGGGAGCAGTGGGACGGCCTGATGCCCGCGGATCGCGCCGGGGTCTTCGTCGACAACCATGACACCGAGAGGAACGGGGAGACCCTCGCCCAGACCGACGGCTCGGCGTACACCCTGGCCAACGTCTTCATGCTCGCCTGGCCGTACGGCAGCCCGGCGGTTCACTCCGGGTACGGGTTCACCGACTACGACGCCGGTCCGCCGCAGGCCTCTGACGGCACCGTCAGCAACCCCACCTGCTACAGCGACGGCTGGCGCTGCCAGCACGACTGGGCCGAGATCCGCGGGATGGTCGGCTTCCGCAACGCGGTGGGCGACGCGGGGGTCGCGCACTGGTGGGACGACGGCGGGGACCGCATCGCCTTCGGCCGGGGAGACCGGGGGCACGTGGTCATCAACCACGCCGCAGGCACGCTCACCCGTACCGTCCAGACCTCGCTCCCGGAGGGCACCTACTGCGACGTCACCCGCGGCGGACCGACCGCGAGCGGGTGCAGCGGACCCGAGGTCCAGGTCGGGGCCGACGGACGCTTCGCGGCCGCGGTGCCCGCTGGCACCGCCGTCGCCCTGCACGTCGGTGCCCTCTCGGGGGCGGGTCAGGGCCCGGGCGCCGGCGACCCCGGTGACGCGACCCTCGGCTTCGCCGTCACCGCCCCGACCACCTGGGGTCAGGAGATCCGGGTGGTCGGGGATCACCCCGCCCTGGGGTCGTGGGACCCGGCTGCTGCCGTGGCCCTCTCGGCGGAGGACCACCCGGTGTGGCGCGGCGAGGTGGCGCTGCCACCCGGCACACGGGTCGAGTACAAGTACGTCCGCGTGCAGGGCACCCAGGTCAGCTGGGAGGGGGGCGGGAACCGCGTCGCGACCGTACCCGGCTCGGGAAGCCTGACCCTGCAGGACGCCTGGCGATGACCGCGCCACGCACCGCGGCGCGCCAGGCCACCGCGGGCCCATGACCGGCGGGGGGCGGGTGGCACCTGGAGCGCACCGCCCGCCCCTCGTCCGACCCTCTTCGCGTGTCGCGGGATAGCGTGCCATGCTGCCGTGGCGAAATGTCCACGAGGAAGGTGCGCGATGTCAGACCAGGATGGGACCCCCGCGAAGCGTGGGTTCTGGGGGCGCCTCGGCCGAGGGCTGACCGTCTTCCTCGTGGTCGACGTGCTCCTCGTTCTCACCTTCGTCGTCCTCGCGGTCGTGGCGCTGGGGGACCGCAGCCCCGAGGACCCTGCGGCGAGCCCCGCCGACGACCAGGGGCAGGTCTCGGACGAGACCTCGCCCGAGCCGTCGGCCCCCGAGGAGGTCGACGAGGCCGAGGAGATCCGGTCCTTCCAGATGCCCAGCGGGAACATCTTCTGCGAGCTCGACGAGACCTCGGCCCGGTGCACGATCCTGAGCTTCACCTACGAGCCGGTCGACCCGCCCGAGGGCTGCGACGGCTCAGCCGGGGCGGTCCTGGAGATCGCCGCCGGTGGCCAGACGGCCTTCCCGTGCGTCGAGGGCGAACCGAGCCTGCCCGGCGACCTCGCCGTGCTGGACTACGGCGAGGCCAGCACGGTGGGCGAGATGGCCTGCCAGAGCTCGCTCAACGGCGTCACGTGCCGGCACGCCGAGAGCGGAGCCGGCTTCTCCCTGGCGCGAGCCGGCTACACGCTCTTCCCCTGAGGCGCCTCCCGGGGGCGGTGCCTCAGGGTTCCGGCGACCTGCCCCCTGCGGTGCCTCACCAGATGCGTACTCGCTCCTCGGGGGCCAGGTAGAGCGCGTCCCCGGGCTCGACGCCGTAGGCCTCGTGGAACTCGTCGAGGTTGCGCAGCACGCCGTTGCACCGGAACTCGTTGGGGGAGTGCGGGTCGGTCGCGAGCCGGCGCCGCACCTCCTCGTCGCGGCCCTTGGACTGCCAGACCTGGGCCCAGCCGAGCAGCACCCGCTCGACGCCGGTCAGCCCGTCCACCACGGGGGCCTGGTCGAGCGGACGCCCGAGCGCGATGCGGTAGGCCTTGAGGGCGATCGACAGCCCGCCCAGGTCGCCGATGTTCTCGCCGATGGTCAGGGCCCCGTTGACCTTCTCGCCGTCGGCGAGCTGGGCCGGGGAGAAGGCTGCGTACTGCTCGACGAGGGCCGCCGTGCGCTTCTCGAACTCGGCCCGGTCGGTGGCCGTCCACCAGTCCTCGAGGCGGCCCGCACCGTCGTACTTCGAGCCCTGGTCGTCGAAGCCGTGGCCGATCTCGTGGCCGATCACGGCACCGATCCCGCCGAAGTTGACCGCGTCCTCGGCCTCCGGGTCGAAGAAGGGCGGCTGGAGGATGGCTGCGGGGAAGACGATCTCGTTCATGCCCGGGTTGTAGTACGCGTTGACCGTCTGCGGGGTCATGAACCACTCGTCGCGGTCCACCGGCCGGCCGATCTTGCGCAGCTCCCGGTCCTGCTCGAAGGCGTGCGCCCGGCGCACGTTGCCGACCAGGTCGTCGGCGCGGATCTCCAGGCCCTCGTAGCTCTTCCAGCGGTCGGGGTACCCGATCTTGGGCGTGAAGGCGTCGAGCTTGGCCAGCGCTCGCTCGCGGGTCTCGGGTCCCATCCAGTCCAGGGTGGTGATGGACTCGCGGTAGGCCTCGACGAGGTAGCCGACGAGCTCGAGCATCCGCTCCTTGTGCGCCGCGGGGAAGTGCCGGTCGACGAAGACCTGGCCCACGGCCTCGCCGAGCGCCCCCTCGACCAGGGAGACCCCGCGCTTCCAGCGCTCGCGCAGGGCCGTGGCACCGGTCAACGTGCGCCCGTAGAAGTCGAAGTTGGCCTCGATCACGGCGGCAGGCAGGTACGGGGCCCGGGAGGTGATCAGGTGGTACCGCAACCAGGCCTGCCACTGCTCGACCGGGAGCTCGGTCCACAGCCGGGCGAAGGCCTCGGCGTAGTCCGGTTCGCGCACCACGAGGGCGTCGAGCGTGCCGTCCGGGGCCTCGAGGGCGGCGGCCCACGCGGCCCAGTCGAAGCCGGGGGCGCGCTCGACGAGGTCGGCCAGGCTCATGGGGTTGTAGGTGAGGTCGGCGTCGCGGTCCTTGACCACGTCCCAGTGCGCGGCGGCGAGAGCCGTCTCGAGGTCGACCACCAGGTCGGCCTGCCTGGCCCCGTCGACCGGGCCTGCCGCGGCCAGCTCGATCATCCGGACGACGTGCCGACGGTAGGCGTCGCGGATCTCGGCGTACTGGTCCTCGCGGTAGTACGACTCGTCGGGCAGGCCCAGGCCGTCCTGGTGCAGGTAGGTGACGTAGCGATCGGGGTCCTTGGCGTCGTTGTCGACCCAGAAGGCGAGTGCCCCTGCGGCACCGGTGCGCTGCAGCGACCCCAGCACGCGGGTCAGGGCCTCGCGGTCGGTCGCCGCGTCGATCGCGGCCAGCTCCTCACGCAGGGGGGTGAGCCCGGCCGCCTCGACGGCCTCGACGTCCGTGAAGCTCGCGTACAGGGCGCCCACCTGCCCCGCGGGGCCTCCCGGGGCGCCGTCAGCCGCCTCGGCGCCGAGCTCCTCGATGATCGCGCGAACCTGCTCCTCGGCCGCGTCGTGCAGCTGGCGGAAGCCGCCGTCCATCGCGCGGTCCTCGGGGATCACGTGGGTCTCGATCCACCGCCCGTTGACGTGCCGGTAGAGGTCGTCCTGAGGGCGGGTCGCAGGGTCGAGGGCGGTGAGGTCGATGCCGCTGCGCAGAGGGGAGGCGCCCGCGGCCGACGTGGCGTGGTCGGTCGTCGTCATGCCCCCAGGCTAGGCCGCCCGTGCGGCAGGATGGACCCATGCGCATCCACATCGCCGCCGACCACGCCGGGTACGAGCTCAAGGTGGCCCTCCTCGAGCACCTGCAGGCCGCGGGCCACGACGTCGTCGACCACGGGGCACACACCTACGACGCGCTCGACGACTACCCGCCGATGTGCATCTCCGCCGGGGAGGCCGTCGTGGCCGAGGCGGGGAGCCTGGGCATCGTGCTGGGGGGCTCGGGCAACGGCGAGCAGATCGCGGCCAACAAGGTCGCCGGTGTCCGTGCGGTCCTGGCCTGGAACGTCGACACCGCCCGGCTCGGCAGGGCTCACAACGACGCCAACGTCCTGGCCGTCGGCGCCCGGCAGCACCCGGTCGACGACGCCGTGGCGATGGTCGAGGCCTTCCTCGCCGAGCCCTTCAGCGGGGACCCGCGCCACCAGCGGCGCATCGACCTGCTCGCCGACTACGAGGCGCGGCGCTGACCTCCGAGCACTCGGCTCCTCAGCGGACCGCGCTCCTCAGAACACCCAGCTGCACACCGGCGCCTCGGGCCAGCCGAAGGCGGTCGCCGCCGGCGCGAGGGCCCCGGGCTCGAGCTCGGTGACCAGGCCGGCGCCCGCCAGGCTCGTCAACGAGCTGCCCCCCAGGTAGGCCGCACCGAGCTCGCGCACGTCGAGGGAGAGGTGGGCTGCTGCCTCGGTCCGCCCGACCTGCGCGCCGTCAGGCCCGCCGTGCAGGTGCCAGCGACCCGTGTTGCCCTCCACCAGGGTGTCGGTGACGTCCAGGACGACGTCGACCGGCGCGGCGTAGCGGCGGGCGGCCAGGGCCGACGGGACGTCGAGCACGCGGACCCAGAGGTTGTCGGCCGTGCGGGGCTCGGCGCCGCGCAGGTCGACCAGCAGGTGGGTGATCGCGTCGTCGGGGGCGAGCATCCCGGTCTCGACGGTCGCCGTGAGGTCCAGGTCGAGCAGCACCCCCCACAGGGCGCGTGCCACGGCCGCGTCCGGGGCGACGACCTCGCGCACCCGGACGGTGCCGCGGGGCCCGGGGACCTCCCAGGCCGAGCGGCGCCGGAACAGGGCGTACCCGACGGTCCGGCCGTCGCGCTCGGCGAGCAGGACGCGGACGGACTCGGCGCCGTCCCGCAACGGCTCGGGGTCGGCGAGGTAGGACTCACGCAGGGCCTCGGTCTCGCGGGTGGCCCAGCCCGGTCGGTCGGAGGTGCCGTGCACCTCGTGCAGCAGCGCGCCGTGACGGGAGGGGTCCAGGCGCTCGACCCGCACCCGGACGTCCTCAGCGCCCGGCACGTCACGCAGGGCGGCGCCGCGCGGGATCGTCAGCCGCAGGTCCCGGGCGGCCAGGCCGTAGCCGAAGCGCCCGTAGATCGGGGCCTCAGCCGCGAACAGTGCCGACACGGCCTCGCCACGCGCCAGGCTGCGGGTCACGTGCTCGGTGATCATCGCGCGCAGCAGGCCGCGCCGGCGGTGCCCCGGGTGCACCCCGACCCAGGTGAGCCCCGCGACGGGGATGCGGGCCCCGGGGACCGGGAACCGGCTGAAGGGGTAGGAGGCGTGGATCGCGACGAGCTCGCCGTCCGGCGCCTCGACGCCGCGGGTGCGGTCCCAGGCCAGCGGCACCGGCAGGGCGCGGACCTGCTCGTCGGTGAGTGCTCCGGGGAAGGCCCAGGTGTCGACCTCGAGGAGATGGTCGCGGCGGCTCTCGGGGACGTCGACGGCGCGGTAGCCCGCGGGCAGGGTGCTCATGGGTCCATCGTGGCCGAGGGACGGCCTGCAGGCCCACGCATTTCCGCGCGGGGTGCCTCACCTGGCACGTCGCAGGGACTGGGTAGCCTCGCCGCATGACCGTCGCCGCACCGTCCGGCCCCCGCCGGACCCGCCAGGCGCGTCCGGGCTCGCCGCGCACCGTCCGCGGTCC